>NZ_JBSFLV010000009.1:0-124330 GCF_053599215.1 Streptomyces sp. NPDC001002
CCCGGCACGACACCGCCGCGCCCCCCGCCAAGGAGGGGGGCGCGGCCCCGGGCCGCCCGCCCGAGGGCTCCGTGGTCGAGGCGGACGCGCGGCGCCGCGCCCGGCTGTCGCGTCGCTGGCAGCGGGACGTGCGCTGGAGTCCGTACGCGTTCGTCTCGCCGTTCTTCCTGCTGTTCCTGGCGTTCGGTCTGTTCCCGTTGATCTACACCGCGTGGGCCTCGCTGCACACGGTGGAGCTCACCGCGCCGACCGACATGCACTGGGCGGGGCTGCGCAACTACACGCGCATCTTCGACGACGACTTCTTCTGGAACGCGGCGAAGAACACGCTGACGATCGGGATCATCTCGACCGTTCCGCAGCTGTTGATGGCGATGGGGCTCGCTCACATCCTCAACTACAAGCTGCGGGCCTCGACCTTCTACCGGGTCGTGATGCTGGCGCCGTACGCGACCTCGATCGCCGCGGCCTCGCTGGTGTTCGCGCTGCTCTTCGGCCGCGACTACGGCATGATCAACTGGGTGCTGCACCAGGTCGGCATCGGCGCGATCGACTGGCAGGGGAGCAAGTGGCCCTCGCAGATAGCCGTTTCGTCGATCATCATCTGGCGCTGGACCGGCTACAACGCGCTGATCTATCTGGCCGCGATGCAGGCGATCCCGCAGGATCTGTACGAGTCTGCGGCGCTGGACGGGGCCAACCGGTGGCAGCAGTTCTTCCACGTCACGCTGCCCTCGCTGCGGCCGACGATCCTGTTCACCGTCGTCGTCTCGACCATCGGGGCCAGCCAAGTCTTCGGTGAGCCGCTGCTGTTCGACGCGAACAAGGGCGCGTCCGGCGGTGCGGAGCACCAGTTCCAGACGCTGGGTCTGTATCTGTACGAGCAGGGCTGGGTGAACCAACACCTGGGCCGGGCCTCGGCGATCGCCTGGACGATGTTCCTGATCCTCATCGTGGTCGGGATCGTCAACTACGTCATCTCGCGCCGGCTGCGCGCCAGTTCCAGTTCCTAAGGAGACCCGGCCGTGACGACGACCCTGACGAAACCCGCGGACGCCGCTCCCGACGGACCCCGGCGCATCCGCCGACCCAAGGCCGCGCGGGCGGGCGGCACGCTGCACGCCGGCCCGATCGCGTACGCCGTGCTGATCCTGTTCACGCTCGGCTCGCTGTTCCCACTGGTGTGGACGGCGATCGCGGCATCCCGTGACAACAACCGGCTGGCGCAGACCCCGCCGCCGTTCTGGTTCGGCTCGAACCTCATGCACAACCTCGACATCGCCTGGAACGACGCCAACCTGGGCAAGGCGTTCGTCAACACCACGATCGTGGCGGGCACGTGTGCCGTGACCATCGTGGTCCTGTCGACGATCGCCGGGTTCGCCTTCGCCAAGCTGCGGTTCAGAGGGCGGCAGGCGATGATGCTGATCGTGATCGGCACGATGGTGGTGCCGCCCCAACTCAGCATCATCCCGCTGTACATGCTGGTCGCGAAGCTCGACTGGTCCGATCAGCTGCAGGCGGTGATCCTGCCGGGTCTGGTCAGCGCGTTCGGTGTGTTCTTCATGCGGCAGTACCTGATCCAGGCGCTGCCGGACGAGTTGATCGAGGCGGCCCGGGTGGACGGCGCGAGCAGTTGGCGGGTCATCTGGCACATCGTGTTCCCGGCGGCGCGCCCGGCGATGGCCGTGCTGGGCATGCTGATGTTCGTGCAGACGTGGAACGACTTCCTGTGGCCCTTCCTGGTGCTCAGCCAGAACGGCAACCCGACCGTGCAGGTGGCGGTCGCGGGCCTGGGCCGCGGCTACACCCCGGACCAGTCGCTGATCATGGCCGGCGCGCTGCTGGGCACGCTGCCGCTGCTGGTCGTCTTCGCGATCTTCGGCAAGCAGATCGTGGGCGGCATCATGCAGGGCGCGGTCAAGGGCTGACCCCCGCTCGTCCAGGGGGCCGGGTCACCGCCGCCTCGGCCCCCTTCCTCCCCGTACACCCCTCTTCCTCTCCTTCTTCTTCTTATACGTCGGTCTCCACGACCTCCTATGGGAGCGCTTCCATGTCTGAGCCCGCAACGCCGGCGACCCCGGTGACCTTTCCTCCCGCCTTCCTCTGGGGCGCGGCGACCTCCGCGTACCAGATCGAGGGGGCGGTGCGGGAGGACGGCCGTACGCCCTCGATCTGGGACACCTTCAGCCATACGCCGGGCCGGACGGCCGGCGGCGAGCACGGTGACATCGCTGTCGACCACTACCACCGCTACCGCGAGGACGTGGCGCTGATGGCCGACCTCGGCCTGTCGGCGTACCGCTTCTCGATCTCCTGGTCGCGGGTGCAGCCGACCGGCCGGGGTCCGGCGGTCCAGGTGGGCCTGGACTTCTACCGGCGGCTGGTGGACGAGCTGCTGGCGCACGACATCAAGCCCGCCGTCACCCTCTACCACTGGGATCTGCCGCAGGAGTTGGAGGACGCGGGCGGCTGGCCGGCGCGCGACACGGCGTTCCGGTTCGCGGAGTACGCGCAGATCGTGGGCGAGGCGCTGGGCGACCGGGTGGAGCAGTGGATCACGCTCAACGAGCCCTGGTGCAGCGCCTTTCTGGGCTACGCCTCCGGCGTGCACGCGCCGGGCCGCACGGACCCGGAGGCCTCGCTGCGCGCCGCGCACCACCTCAACCTGGCGCACGGCCTCGGCACCACGGCCCTGCGCTCGTCGATGCCGTCCCGCAACTCGGTGGCGCTGAGCCTCAACTCCTCGGTGGTCAGGCCGGCTTCGCAGGACCCGGCGGATCTGGCGGCGGCCCGGAAGATCGACGACCTGGCCAACGGCGTCTTCCACGGCCCGGTCCTGCACGGCGCGTACCCGCAGACGCTGCTCGCGGCGACCTCGTCGGTGACCGACTGGTCGTACGTCCTCGACGGTGATCTGCGGGCGATCCACCAGCCGTTGGACGCGCTGGGCCTCAACTACTACACGCCTACGCTGGTTTCGGCGGCGGAGTCGCCCAGGACCGGTCCGCGCGCCGACGGCCACGGTGCGAGCGCGCACTCGCCGTGGCCCGGCGCGGACGACGTCGCCTTCCTCCAGACCCCGGGCGAGCGCACGGAGATGGGCTGGACGATCGACCCGACCGGCCTGCACGAGCTGATCATGCGCTACACCCGCGAGGCCCCGGGCCTGCCGCTCTACATCACCGAGAACGGCGCGGCCTACGACGACAAGCCCGACCCGGACGGCCGCGTGCACGACCCGGAGCGGATCGCGTACCTGCACGGCCATCTCTCGGCGGTGCGCCGCGCCATCGCGGACGGCGCGGACGTCCGGGGCTACTACCTGTGGTCGCTGCTGGACAACTTCGAGTGGGCGTACGGCTACGAGAAGCGGTTCGGGGCGGTGTACGTGGACTACGCGACGCTGGCCCGGACGCCGAAGTCGAGTGCGCGGTGGTACGGGGAGGCGGCTCGGTCGGGCGCGTTGCCCGGTGTGACCGAGGTCTGAGCCGCCTCCCCGTCAAGGGCCCTTTCCCTCAGCTCAGTTGAAGGCGGCGAACGCCTTCGAGAACGCGAACTTGTCCTGGAGGATCGAGCTGCATGTGGCGTCGGCCGTGGGCTTGGTGCCGCCCGCGCACTGCTGGTCGCGGCCGGCCGACCACATGGAGAGCCAGCCGAGGCCCTTGGACTTGGCGAAGTTCACCAGTTGGGTGGCGTCGTCGACCTTGAAGATCTCGGCGGCCACGTCGTTCACGCCGAGCATCGGCGTGACGGCGACGGTCTTCCAGGCGGCGGCGTCCGAGAGGCCGAGCACGCTCTTGACCTGGGCCTGGGTGGCGGTCGCGGCCTGTTCGGCGTAGGTGCCCATGTCGCCGCTGTAGGCGGGGCCGTAGTCCATGGCCATGATGTTGACGGTGTTGATCTTCACGCCGTTGGACTTGGCGTTGGACAGCAGGTTCACGCCGTCCTGGGTGAGGCCTTCGGGCATGACCGGGAGGGTGTACGAGACGTCCAGGTCCGGGTGCGCGGCCTGGAGCTTGGCTATCGCCTTGGCGCGGTTGGTGTTCGCCGCGGTGTTGGGCAGCGCGCCGCCCTCGACGTCGAAGTCGACCTTGGTGAGCTTGTACGCGTCCACGACCTTGCCGTACGCCGTCGCCAGCGCGTCCGCCGAGGAGCAGGTGGTGGCCAGTTCGGAGCCGGAGGCGCCGCCGAAGGAGACGCGGACGTCCCCGCCCTTGGCGCGCAGGGCGCCGATCTGCGCGGCCACGGCATCGGTGCCGAGGTCGCTGACGCCGCCCCACTTGGGGGTGCAGCCGCCGCCGTCGGTGATGAAGGCGAGGTTGTAGTTCTTGACGCCGGTCGCCGTCGCGCTCGCGAGGAGGTCGAAGGCCGGGTAGAGCGAGGTGTCGACGTAGGGCGCGAAGCCGGCGCTCGCCGTGGTGCCGGTGCCGGAGGTCGACGTGGGGGTCGGCGTCGGCGTGGGGGTGGCCGTCTTGGTGGGCGTGGCCGTGGGGGTGGAGGTCGGCGTCGGGGTGGGCTTCGGGGTCGTGGTCTCCTTGGGGCGGCCGGTCGGTTCGGGCGTGGCGGTGCCGTCCGCCGAACACTTGGCGCCGTCGATGAGACAGGCGGTCGGGTCCGCGGTGCCGTTGACCACGAAGCCGACGGTGACGGACTCGCCGGCGGTCAGCCCGTCGGTGTCCCACTTGGGCGGGGTCACGGTGACGTGCTGTCCGCTGACGCTCGACTCGGCGTTCCACAGCGAGCTGAGCTTCGTGCCCGAGGGCAGGTCGAACTGCAGCTTCCAGGTCTTCTCGGTGCCGCCGCTGTTGTTGGTGACGACGTACTGCGCGGTGTAACCCGTCGACCAGTCACTGGTCTTGGTGTACGCGGCGCCGATGCCGGCCGCCTGGGCGGTGCCGGTGAGCAGGACCGCGCCACCGCCGACCACGGCCGCGGCGACCACTCCGCCGATCACCTTGTTTCTGCCGCTCAGCTTGCGCCGGTGCGTGGTCATCGCGTGCCTGCCTTCGTTCCGGGGGTGGGGTGCGGCAGCACGCTAGCGACCTGGAATCGGGCAAAGTGCCTGATCCGGGCGGGGGTTGCGGATCTTAGGGTGCGCTTAAGGAAGGGATCGGGGGCGGTTAAAGGTAGAGACCAATCTGCCGCGCCGCCGGCGTCGTACGGACCCCCGGTGACCTCGGCGTTCCGGCTCCCGGCCGTCCACCTGGATCCAGATCCGCACCTCGGTCCCGCCCAGCACGGACGACCCGATCCGTACGTCCCCGCCGGTCGACTCCGCGAGCCTGCGCACGATGTCCAGGCCGAGGCCCGTGGAACCGGCGGTGCCCGAGCCACGGCCGCGGGCCATCGCGGCCACGGGGTCGATGATGCCGGGGCCCGCGTCGGAGACCAGGACGATCACCGCGTCCTCGCCGTTGTGCAGGTCGACCGCGAAGGCCGTGCCCTCGACGGTGTGCCGGAAGACATTGCCGAGCAGGGCGTCGAGCGCGGCGGCCAGGTCGGCGCGGGCCACGGGTATGCGCACCGGCCGGTCGGCGCCGGCCACCCGCCACTTGCGGCCCTCGTCCTCCGCGAGCGCCGACCAGAACACCATCCGCTCCCGGACCACCTCGGCCGCGTCGCACCCGGCGCCGGGCAGGGCCGCCGCGGTCTGCGGCTTGGCGTCCCGCGCGGTCCGGATGATCGTGTCGACCTCGCGCTCCAGCTGGGCGACCGCCTCCCGGGTCTGCTCGGCGGCCGGACCGTCGCCCAGCGAGGCCGCGTTGAGCCGCAGCACGGTCAGCGGGGTGCGCAGCCGGTGGGACAGGTCGGCCGCCAACTCCCGTTCGTTGGCCAGCAGTTGGACGACCTGGTCGGCCATCGAGTTGAACGCGACGGCGGCCAGGCGCAGTTCGTTGGGTCCCTCCTCGGGCACCCGCGCCCCCAGCTTGCCCTCCCCCAGCTCGTGCGCGCCCTCGACCAGGCGCCGGGCGGGCTTCACCATCCGCACGCCCAGCCGGTCGGCGACCGCGACGGAGCCGACGATCAGCGCGACGCCGACCGCGGCGAGCACCGCCCAGGCCGTGCCCACGCCGTGCCTGACCTCGGCGTCGGGCACGAACACCTCGACGACCGCGATCGCGCCGGAGCTCAGCGCGACCGGCTGGAGCAGCGTGGAGCCGCCCTCGACCTCGCTGGTGGAGGCGCGGCCCAGCTTCCGTACGGTCGCGATGGCGTCGTCGGCCGCGCGCCTGCGCCCGATGTCGACCGCCTTGCCGCCGTCGACCGCGGGTATGTGCACGGCCATCCCGGAGTCGGAGCCCGCGGAGGCGACGACCTTCTCCAACTGGTCGCGGTCGGTGGTGATGGACAGCGCCGGGGCGACCGCGGCGGCCTCCCGCTCGGCGTTGGAGAACGCGCGGTCCCGGGCCATCTCCTTGATGACCAGACCGAGCGGGACCGCGAAGGCGACCACGACCATGGCGGTGACCGCCAGGCAGACCTTGACCAGTGCCCATCTCATCGCGGCGGCTCCGCTCCCCCGGGTGGTTCCAGCTTCACGCCGACGCCGCGCAGGGTGTGCAGATAGCGCGGGCGGGCGGCGGTCTCGCCCAGCTTGCGGCGCAGCCAGGACAGATGGACGTCGATGGTCTGGTCGTCGCCGTACGACTGCTGCCACACCTCGGCGAGCAGCTCCTTGCGGGGCACGACGACGCCGGGCCGGCCGGCCAGGAAGGCCAGCAGGTCGAACTCGCGGCGGGTGAGGTCGAGCCGTACGCCGTCCAACTCGGCCTGGCGGCGCAGCGGATCGACGGTCAGACCGCCGACGCGCAGGACGCTGGAGGGCGGGGCCTCTCCGGTGCCGGCGCGGGAGCGTCGTAGGACCGCCGCCATGCGCGCGGACAGGTGCTCGACCGAGAACGGCTTGGTCAGGTAGTCGTCCGCGCCCGCGTTCAGCAGCCGGACGATCTCCGTCTCGTCGTCGCGCGCGGTGGCGATGATCACGGGTACGTCCGTGATCCCGCGCAGCATCTTCAGCGCCTCGGACCCGTCCAGATCGGGCAGTCCGAGGTCGAGGATGACCACGTCGAAACGGAAATGGGCGACCTCGCGCAGCGCCTCCAGCGCCGTCCCGACACTGCGCACCGTGTGGGCGGCGTCGGTCAGGTGCCGGATCAGCGCCGAGCGGACGAACTGGTCGTCCTCGACCACGAGCACACTTGCCATGCGCCGCACCGTACGCCATCCGGGCGAGCCGGATCCGGGCCTGTGGATAACTTCGGACGGGCGACACCCGTGGGGCGCGTGAGGCAGTATGGCCGCGATGCTCAGAGGACTCGTACACGTACTGGCTTGGTCGCTCGCCACGGGCGCGGCGGTCACGCTGTCGTGGTGGGGTGTCCACACGGTGATGGCGGGGACGGCCTACGATCCGCCGCGCGCCCTGCCCATCACGGCGGGCCGGGCGACCACGCAGGAGTCGAAGCCGCTGGCGTCCTCCTCGCCGAGCACGCCGACACCCACGCCGAAGCCAACGCCGTCGAGGACGTCCGCCGCGCCGAAGCCGACCCCTTCCAAGACCCCCACCACCAGCCCGTCGCCCAGCACTTCGGCCGCCGGGCAGGTCAAGAGCTACGACACCGACGGCGGCCGGGTGGTCTTCGACCTCGCCGACACGTACGCGACGCTCGTGTCGGCGACTCCGGGTCCTGGCTGGTCGATGCAGGTGTGGAAGACGGAGACGTGGATCCGGCTGGAGTTCTCCTCGGGCGCGGACCGGGTGTCGGTGTTCTGCACGTGGCACGACGGGCCGCCACGCGTGGACGTCGAGAACTACTAGCCGTACGACGGCAGTTGGCGTCCGTCAGCGGAACACCGAGGGCGGCGGGGCCGGCGAGGCCACTGCCGCCGCGTCCGTGACGGGGGCCGCGCCGCCGGTGAAGTCCAGCAGGGCGCGGCCGTGTTCGACGCGGCCGGGGTGCGGGTCGGAGGCGGCGCGGCGGGTGAGTTCGGCGAGGGGCAGCGGGGTGTCGGAGGCGACCAGGACGGCGTTGCCGAACCGTTTGCCGCGCAGCACGGTCGGGTCGGCGATCAGGGCGAGTTCGGGGAAGCGGGCGGCTGCGGTGGCGATCTGGCCGCGCAGATGGGTCAGCGGCGGGCCGTCGGCGAGGTTGGCGGCGTAGCAGCCGCTCGGGCGCAGCACGCGGCGGACCTCGTCCAGGAACTCCGTCGAGGTGAGGTGGGCGGGGGTGCGGGCCCCGCTGAAGACGTCCGCGACGACGAGGTCGGCCCACCCGTCGAGCACCTTGGCGAGCCCTTCGCGCGCGTCGACGGACCGCACCCTGATCCGGGCGGCAGTGTCCAACGGCAGCTGCTTGCGCACCAGTTGGACGAGCGCGGCGTCCCACTCGACGACCTGCTGGGTGGACCGGGGCCGGGTGGCGGCGACATAGCGGGCGAGGGTCAGCGCACCGCCCCCGAGGTGCACGACGTGCACGGGCTTCCCGCCGGGCACGACCAGATCGACGACATGCCCGAGCCGACGCTGGTACTCGAAGGACAGATACGCGGGATCGTCCAGATCCACGTGCGACTGCGGCGCCCCGTCGATCAACAGCGTCCAGCCCCGCGCCCGGTCCCGATCGGGTATGAGCTCGGCGAGCCCACCGTCGACGGCCTCGACGACGGCCTCGGCACCGGCCGACCCACGCCGGGCGTTCCTGGACTTTCCCATGCGGCCATTATCGGTGGGGGCGGGGGGTGCCGCCTGCGCGCGTGCTCGCCGTGGACGAGGTCAGCGGCAGTTGTCCGCCGCCTCGATCAGGCGGGCCGCCTCGCCCAGGGCCTGGCGGAGGACCGCCGGGTCGGTGGCGAGGTCGGTGTCGCCGGGCGGGAGGAGCCAGTCGGAGCCCTCGACGGGGGGCTCGGCGGGCAGGCGCAGGCCTCGGCCGTCGGTCTCCGTACAGGTGCTGCCGGGGACGTCCCAGGCGGCGGCGGTGCCGGAGGGGACGACGAAGCCGAGGGTGCCGCAGCCGTCGTCGTGGAGTACGGGGCCCATCGCGTCGCAGGCGCCTCGGCGCAGGATGTCGACCGCTTCCAGGCCCTGTCGCGTCGGTACGGTCACCAGGTCGCAGGCGGGCGGTGCACCGGCGTCCGGCACCGGTGTGAACCTCACTGGCGTCACCGGCGTACGAGAATCGCTGCTCTGCCTGGTTCGCATCCTGGACTCCACCACGGAACCCCTCCTTGAACGAAGCGGCTCGGGAGTCGGGCGGCTCCCGGTCCTGCCGGGTTCAACGCGCCGCCGCGTCAACGGCTACGGCGGAAATCCGCCGCAAAGGATGGCAGTTCATGGCAGATCCCGGATGAGATATCCGGTTTGTAGCCAAACCCTGCGTGCCGGGTCGGTGACAGCGGGTACGTTCATGCCCGCCGGAAATCAAGGGCGATCCCGTTGACAACCAGCTCAAGTCGCCCGGAATCCGGCTTGGTTCGACGGTTCGCACGAGAGGACCCGGCCATGACGTCGTCAAAGGTGACCACGTCCCAGCCCACCCATCCACCACGGCCGAATCTGGCCTTCCGACAGCTGCGCGGCCGGCGCTCACCGGCCGAGTTCGCGGCGGCCGTACGGCGCTCGGCCCGTGAGATCGGGGAGCGGGTGAGCTGTGACGCGCGCTATGTCGGCCGGGTCGAGGCGGGCGAGATCCGCTGCCCCAACTACGCGTACGAGCGGGTGTTCCTGCACATGTTCCCCGGCCGCACGCTCGCCGACCTGGGCTTCGCGCCCCGCTCGTCCGTACGCGGACGTGGGGCGCGTGCCATGGATGAGACGCAGGGGGCGCGCGATCCGTATGACACGAAGAACCCGCAGGGCGCGCGCGATACACACCCGCATGAGGGGGACCCGTACCGCACGCACGCGTACGACCCGCCCGACCATCACGAGAACCGTGAGCTCCACGAGAACGACGGGCTTCACGAGAACGACGAGAACAACGAGGAGAGCGACGTGCTACGTCGCGCATTCATGACCGGCGGGGGCGCCACCGTGGCCGCCGCCTCGCTGGGCCCCTTCGGGCTCGCCTACGACGCGGCCGCCGCGGAACGTCCCGTGCGCCGGGCCGGGGCGAGCGACGCGGGCGCCCTGGAGGAAGCCGTCCGCAGGATCCGGCTGCTCGACGACCGGCACGGTGCGGACGGCCTCTACCGGCGCGCGGCGGCTCCGCTGCGCGCCGCCTACGCGCTGCTCGACGCCGGCGCGACCCGGCAGACCACCGCTGACCGGCTGCACTCGGGCGCGGGTGAACTCGCCATCTCGGTGGGCTGGTTGGCGCACGACTCCGGGCGCTGGGACGACGCGCGCTCGCACTACGCGGAGGCGCTCGCGACCGCCCGGATGACCGGCGACGACGCCCTGGAGGCGCACGCCTTCTGCAACACGGCGTTCCTCGCGCGCGACGCCGGCCGGCCGCGCGAGGCGGTGCGGGCCGCGCAGGCCGCGCAACGCGTCGGGCGGTCCCTGGGCTCGTCCCGCCTGATGTCGCTGCTCGCGCTGCGCGAGGCCGGCGGCTGGGCCGGGCTCGCCGACCGCATCGCCTGCGAACAGGCGCTCGCCCGCGCGCAGGCCCTCTACGAGCGCGGCCCCTCGGACACCGACCCCGAGTGGATGAGCTTCTACGGGGAGGCCGAACTGGAGGGCCTGGAGGCGCAGTGCTGGTCGACGCTGGGCGACTGGTCCCGCGCCGCCCGCCACGCGCGCCGCGCGGCCCATCTCCAGGACCCGCACTTCACCCGCAACATCGCCCTCTACACCGCGGAACTCGCCGACGACCTGGCCCGCGGCGGCCACCCCGACGAGGCGGCGACGGCGGGTCTGCGCGTCATGGACCTCCTGGACCAGGTCCAGTCCTCCCGCGTCCAGACCATGCTCGCGACCACCGCGCGCGTGCTGCTGCCGCACCGACGCGCCTCGGGTGTGTCGACGTTCCTGGAGAGGCACGCTTCACGGCCTCGGACGGCGTGAGGGGAGCCCCGGGCGGCGTGAAGGGGGCGCGGGAGCAGCCTCGGGCGGCGTGAAAGGGGCGCGGGAGCAGGGCGTACGGGCGGAGCCTCGCGCGCCGTCAGTTCGTCAAGTGCCCCAAGTCGTTCCAGCTCTCGATCGCCGGTTCGCCGTAGGCCCAGCCGAGGACCGACAGGGACGTCGGGTTGAGGCGTATTCGGGCGGCGAAGTCGAGGGGGAGACCGAGCCAGCGGGCGCCGATGGAACGCAGGATGTGGCCGTGCGCGAAGACCAGGACGTCACGGTCCTCGGCGCGGGCCCAGGCGACCACCTCGTCGGCGCGGGCGGTGACATCGGCGAGGGACTCGCCCTCGGGGACGCCGTCGCGCCAGATGAACCAGCCGGGGCGGACGGCCTGGATGTCGTCCGGGGTCATGCCCTCGTAGGCGCCGTAGTCCCACTCCATGAGCGCGTCCCAGGGCTGGGCGCGCTCGCCGAACCCGGCGAGGTCGCACGTCTCACGCGCGCGTGCCAGCGGGCTGGTGCGCACCTCGACGCCGGGCAGCCCGTCCAGCGGCGCCCGGTGCAGGCGCTCGCCGAGCAGCTTGGCGCCCCGGCGGCCCTCCTCCAGGAGCGGCACATCGGTCCTGCCCGTGTGCTTGCCGGACAGCGACCACTCGGTCTGTCCGTGGCGGGCCAGCAGGATGCGCGCAGCCATGGGTGAGGAAACCTTTCCGGGATAACCAGAGGCGGACCGGATCCATCATCGCGCACCCTGGAGGAGGGCAACCCGACGGGCGATCTCAGCGTCTTTGAGGGCCGGGGGCCGCGCCACGAGGGCGTGCGCATACGCCGTAAAGTGGCACGGCCGGACCAACGGGCGCCGCGCGAGACGAAGGGGGAGGGGATCGGAAGCCGATGACCGAGACACCAGGCACCGAGACAGCCCCGGGCGCCCGCCTGCGCTGGTGGACCGAGCTGCCGCTGATCCTGCTGGTGTACGCGTGCTACTCGGCCGGCCGGCTGCTCGCCCGCGGCAACGAGACCGGCGCCGTCGACCACGGCCTCTCGATCCTGCGCATCGAGAAAACCCTGCACCTCAACGCCGAGCACCCGCTGAACCGGCTCTTCACGCGCGAGGCGTGGCTCGGTGTGCCGGCCGACTTCTGGTACGCGTCGCTGCACTACATGGTCACGCCGGTGATCCTGATCTGGCTGTTCAGGTCGCGCGCGGTGCACTATCGCGCGGCCCGCACCTGGCTGATGACGTCGACCTTCATGGGCCTGATCGGCTTCACCCTGCTGCCGACCTGCCCGCCCCGGCTGCTGTCCGCGGGCCACGGGTTCGTCGACACGATGGCCCAGTACAGCTCGTACGGCTGGTGGGGCGGCGACGCCAGTGCCCCGCGGGGGCTGGGCGGCATGACCAACCAGTACGCGGCGATGCCGAGCCTGCACGTGGGCTGGGCGCTGTGGTGCGGGGTCGTGCTGTGGCGGTTCGGCGGGACGCGGCTGACGAAGATCGCCGCGGTCGCCTACCCGCTGCTGACCACGATCGTGGTGATGGGCACCGCGAACCACTACTTCCTCGACGCGGTGGCGGGCGCGGCCGTGATGGGCGCCGGGTTCCTCCTGACGCCGTACGTGATGCGGGTGGCGAACCGGATCCGCAAGCGGCTGCCCTTCGCCACAGCGCCCTCTCCCGGCGCAGGTTCCCCGATTGTCAGTGCCGGATGCCAGACTTCCGCAGGTGAGCGATTTCCACGGCAGCGCGAGTCCCGGATCGGATCCGGAGCCGAGCCGGACGCCTCCTCCACCGACGCGGGAGAAGGCGCTGCGGCAGCGGCTCGCTGAGCTGCGCGGACCTGGCGTACCGGCCAAGGCCCTCGACGCCCGCGCCCTCGCGGCGCTGGCGGCCAACCCCGGGTGCAGACGGCGCGCGATCCTCGACGGTGCCGGGGTGGACAAGACGGCGGTAGCCGGGGCGCTGGGCTCCCCTTCCGCCTTCGGCCAGTCCCAGTTCGCGATCACTCGGGGCAACGCGTTCGAGGCGAAGGTCAAGGCGGACGGCGGCGCGGAGCTGCTGCGGCTGGTGCACGAGCGGCTGGACGCCTCGGCCGAGCCGCCGACCGACGCGCGCGTGCCCGACCTCGCCGCGATCGGCCCCGAGGGCCGCGCGGCCCGTACGGCACTGGCGCTGCGCGAGGCCGGTGAGGCACCCGGCGTCTGGACGCTGCTCGACCACCCGATGCTGGCGCTGGACGTGGCGGGCTCCCCCGCCTTCCTGGAGCCGGACGCGGTGGTGGTGCACCCGGACGGCAGCTGGACGGTCGTGGAGATCAAGTCCTTCCCGATGCTGGACGGCTCCGCGGACCCGGCGAAGGTCGGCGCCGCCGCCCGCCAGGCCGCGGTGTACGTACTGGCCCTGGAGCAGGTCGCCGCCCGCCTCGACCCGGCCCCTTCGGTACGCCACCGGGTGCTCCTTGTATGCCCGAAGGACTTCTCCAACCGCCCCACAGCCTCCGCCGTGGACGTCCGCAAGCAGCGCGCGGTCACCGCCCGCCAGCTGGCCCGCCTCACCCGCATCCAGGACATCGCCGACGCCCTCCCCGAGGACACCTGCTTCTCCCCCGACCTGCCCGCCGCCGAGCTGACGGCCGCCGTCGAGTCGGTGCCCGCGGCCTACGCACCCGAGTGCCTGTCCGCCTGCGAGCTGGCCTTCCACTGCCGCAACCACTCCCGCGCGGCCGGCGCGATCACCACCCTCGGCCGCCCGATCCGCGCCGAACTGGGCGACCTGACGACGGTCGAGGACGTCCTGGCCGCGTCCCGAGGCGAAACCGGAGACCCGGACGACCCGGCGGTGGCGGCTCTGCGCAGAGCGGCGGCGCTGCGGGCGGAGGCCCTGGCGGGCACGCGCCTGGCAGCCGTACCGCCCCAGTCGTTCCTCCCCACCTCGGAGGGCGCCCAGTGTCGCTGATCTCCACCCTCGCCCGGCTCGAAGCCGTCAGCACCGGCCGCGCCCAGCCCGCCGCGACCGTCCGGCATCGGCATCTGTCCGAGCAGACCCTGGTGTTCGTGCCGCTCACCACCGCCGGCGAGGCCGGGGCGCCGCTCGGCGCGCTCGTCGGCACGGACCGGGACGCGCCGCGTCTGCTCGTCGTACCGCAGCCCCGGGACCGCGACCTGCGGTTCGCGTTCCTGGCCGAGCTGGCGGACATCGTGCTGCCGTACATCGACGCGTACGCGGACGACGTGGAGGTCGCCGAGCGGAACGAGACCGATCCGGAGACCGGCAAGCGTGTCAAGGTCGAGGTCGAGCTGTGCGCGGACGCCCCGCAGCTGATCGTGCCCAGCCGCGCGGGTCTCGACTTCGTCCGGTTGCTCGGGCGCTCCATGCGCTTTCGCCGTACGGCCGAGCAGGACCCGGAGACGCCGTATCCCGCGCCCCCGCGTGTGCCGCTGCTCGGCCGGTGGCTGACCCACTACGGGGAGCGGTCCCGGGTGCCTGGTTCCTCGCTGCTGCTGGCTATGACGGACGTGCTGGCCCGGCACTGGGCGACCGGGCAGTCCACCCTGGAGGACCAGCACCTGGGCGCGCTGCTCGCCTGGATCGACCCGCCGGAGGGTGCGACCGGCGCGGAGGCCGCGCTGCGGGCCGAGCTCGCGCGGGACGCGAAGGGGCAGTTGCTGTGCCCGCCGGCCGGTCCGGCCACCGACCCGGCGTTCGACAACAAGCTGCTCGCCCCCGCCCTGGATCGGCATTACCGCGCGCGTACCGCGCTCGCCGCCGCCGAGGACGGTCTGGAGGCGGACGACCGGCTCGGTGAACTCACCACCGCAGAGCGGGAGATCCGCGATCTGGTCGAGAGCCGGACCCGGCCCGCCTGGGACGCGGTGTGGCGCGGGCTGGATCTGGTGCGGGCGCTGCCCGAGGGCGGGCGGGTGGAGGAGCGGTGGATCCGGGACCGCTGGTCGTTCACCGCGCACCGCGACCGGATCGTCGCGGGCGAGCCCCCGCAGCCGCGCCGCGACGACGCGGTCACCGCGGCCAACAAGCTCGCCGCGCGCGAGCGCGAACAGGCCCGCCTGGAGGCGCAGGAGGCACTGGACGACCCGCTGGTGATGGCGGGACGGCGGCTGTCCGGGGAGGCGTTCGCCGGTGAGGTGACCGACGTGGTCATGGCGTACAGCGAGGGCAAGCGCCCCAGCCCGCGCCCGCTGGTCACCGTCCGCACGGACGACCGGCCGCACCTGGGCGAGCGCGCCAAGGTGTTCCGGTCGCTGGGCGGCAAACCGCAGGCCGCGGAGTACGTCGGCCACGAGGACGCCCCGGACGGCGACGCCCTGATCGTGCTGCGCGTCCTCGACAAGATGGGGCGCGGCAAGGAGCCCGAGGCCGGTTCCGTGCCCGAGAAGGGCGACCGGCTCTGCTTCACGCTGTTCGAGCACGAGCAGCGGGGCGGCCCGAAGCTGCCCGACCCGGAGGCGACCCCGTGGACGCACGGCGGCCCGCCCGGTGAGGCCGTCGCGGAGGCCGCCGATCCCCTGACCTCGGAGGACGTCCTGTGACCGCCGCCTTCGACCCCGGTGCCGAGGCGACCAGGGCGACCGACGCGATCCTCCACGACACCCTGCACGGCACCCACCGGGGCGTGGTCGTCGACTCCCCGCCCGGCGCCGGCAAATCCACGCTCGTCGTCCGCGCCGCGCTCGAACTGGCCGACGCGGGGCGCCCATTGATGGTGGTCGCGCAGACGAACGCCCAGGTCGACGACCTCGTCCTGCGCCTCGCGGAGAAGAACCCCGAACTCCCCGTCGGGCGACTGCACAGCAGCGACGCCGACCCGTACGACAAGGCGCTCGACGACCTGCCGAACGTACGCAAGTCGGCGAAGGCGGCGGACCTGGCCGGGCTGTCGGTCGTCATCTCCACCGCCGCCAAATGGGGGCACGTGAAGGTCGACGAGCCGTGGCGGCACGCGATCGTGGACGAGGCGTACCAGATGCGCTCGGACTCGCTGCTCGCCGTGGCCGGGCTGTTCGAGCGGGCGCTGTTCGTGGGCGACCCGGGCCAGCTGGACCCGTTCTCCATCGTCGGCAGCGAGCAGTGGGCGGGCCTGTCGTACGACCCCTCGGCCTCCGCCGTGACCACGCTGCTCGCGCACAACCCCGAGCTGCCCCAGCACCGCCTCCCGGTGTCCTGGCGCCTGCCGGCGTCGGCGGCCCCGCTGGTCTCCGACGCCTTCTACCCGTACACGCCGTTCCGCAGCGGCACGGACCACGGCGACCGTCGCCTGTCCTTCGGCGTCCCGGCGGACGGCTCCGGTCCCGACCGGGTGATCGACGAGGCCGCGGAGTCCGGCTGGGGCCTGCTGGAGCTGCCCGCGCGGCACACCCCGCGGACGGATCCGGAGGCGGTACGGGCGGTGGCGACGGTCGTACGACGTCTCCTGGACCGGGGCGGCGCGGCCACGTCGGAGCGCTCACCGGCCCCGGCCCCGACCCCGCTCACCGCGGACCGCATCGCCGTCGGCACGGCCCACCGCGACCAGGCGGCGGCGGTCCGAGCGGCGCTCACCGAACTCGGCGTCACGGACGTCACCGTCGACACCGCCAACCGCCTCCAGGGCCGCGAGTACGACGTCACGGTCGTCCTGCACCCGCTCTCCGGCCGCCCCGACGCCACCGCCTTCCACCTGGAGACGGGCCGCCTCTGCGTCCTGGCCTCCCGCCACCGGCACGCCTGCATCGTGGTCTGCCGCGCCGGCGTGACCGACCTCCTGGACGACTACCCGTCCACGGAACCGGTCCAGCTGGGAACGCTGGTGAAGTTTCCCGACGGGTGGGAGGCGAATCACGCGGTACTGGCACGGCTGGCGGAACACCGGGTGAGCTGGCGGCTGTGATCAGCGGGAGCTCCTCCGCACGCCGCCCCTCGCCGGACGGAGTCCGGCACGCCGCCGGAGGCGGCCCATGAATACAGCCCCGACGGGTGGGAGGCGAACCATGCGGTGCTGGCGCGGCTGGCGGAGCACCGGGTGAGCTGGCGGCCCTGAATCGGGGCTTCTGGCCGGCTGAGGGGAACCGTCGTGGTGCTCTTGCGCGGGCACGAGACAATGGACGGTGGCCCGGTCACATGACAGGGCGCCCGCGACGTACGTACGAGGAGGAGAAGACATGGCGGAGCCCACGCCGCGTCGGAACGAACCGCGGCTACGCCCCGCGCCCCTGCTCTTCGAGCCCGCGGAAGCGGCCGCCGATCCGGAGCACTTCTTCGACCTGGAGTCGATCGACGACCCGCACGCGCTGCTGGCCCGCTCGACGGAGCTGGCGCAGGCGTTCCGCGCGGCGGCGGACCGGGCGGTGGAGTACCAGGCGATGGCGGCGGCGCAGCTCGCCGACCCGCGGCGGTTCGACCGGCTGACGCCCGCGGACATCGCGGAGCGGGCCGAGTGGACCGAGGACTATGCCAAGAAGATGGTCGAGTACGGGCAGCGCCTGATGCGCGGCGCGGAGGGTGGTGGCGGGCCGGACCCGGTCTGAGGCGAGGGGCCCCGCCCTCTCCTCATCCACCCATTTCGGCATATGCCAGGCGGGCAAGATACTCCGTCCCACCCCGTCCTGTCCCGGTTTCCGGCAACCCTAAGAAACGGAACGCTCACGGCCGGTAGATGTAGATGTCATGAGCAGCGAACGCGACCAGCCCTTCTCCGACCGTTGTGACGTCCACGGAGTCACCCGGGACGGCGCGGCCTGGCTCGCCTCGGCAGGAACGTATCCGCGCAGCACGCTCGCCCTCTGGGAGGAGCGGCCCGACGCTCCCGTCGTCTTACCGTGCGGTGCCGTCTTCGACGTCGTCAGCGTGCCCGCGGTCTTCGGGCGCCGCATGCTCGACCGGCTGTGGGAAGAGGGGCCCGGGTCGGGGCCGGTGGCGGTGTTCCGCGGCCGGACGCTGCTGTTCGCCGCGCCGGGTACGGCCCAGCGGTTGCCGTCGCTGCTGCGCTGGGAGGAGTTCGGCCGCACGGGCGCGATCCCGTCCCTGCTGTGCCACGGCAACGGCGACGCGGTGACCGTGCCGGCGCCACTGGCCGGCGCCCTGACCTCCCGCTGGCTGGTCGCCCCCGACACCCGTCACCCATGGCTGCCGGGCCCGGAAATCGTGCTCTGGGCGGCGGTGCGCGCGGCCCGCTCAGCCGTGCGGATATCGATTTTTCCTCCCGCCGATCAGGATGCTAAGGTCTACGACGTCAGCAAGCGCCGCTAGCTCAGTTGGTTAGAGCAGCTGACTCTTAATCAGCGGGTCCGGGGTTCGAGTCCCTGGCGGCGCACAGACAGTGAAAGCCCCTCGCGAACGCGAGGGGCTTTTCGCATGCTCGGCGCTACCCGACCGAGATCCTCACCGTCCAAGCCCCCGACGCCGTCCGGCCCTCCGCCGCCACTCGTACCTTTCCGCCCCGTGCCGTCACGCCCGGGACCGTGAAGTTCTCGCCGAGGGCGACCGGGGCGTCGGCGAGTGGGGGGTAGACCGAGTTCTCCCAGCAGGCCTCGGTGCGGGGGTGGGCGTCGATGACCTGGATCGGGCCGTCGCCGGACTGGGCGCCGCTGCTGATGCGGTAGACGAGGATGCCGGACCGGCACACGGCGGTGTCGTTGCCGACCGGGCCGCGCGCCTCGAAGGCGAGCGCGCTGTCGGGGCCGGTGCGCACCACTGCGAGCTTGGTGCCGCGTCCGAGGCCGAAGGCCGGCGATCCGGCCGCGCCCGTCACCGGCAGTCCCGGTCCGGCGCCGAGCGGTTCCAACGTGAGGCGGGTGGTGCCCTGTCCCCGCGCGCAGACCACCTGGCGCGGCTCCAGCCAGCCCAGTTTCCACTTGTGCCAGCCGAAGAGGTCGGGGGCCATGCCGAACTGGCTGCCCATCAGGTCCCAGTCCCCCACGTACGTGTCCCAGTCGCCCTTGCCGTCGACCGGCCGGTGGTAGAGGTCCGGCAGATCGAAGACGTGCCCGGTCTCGTGGGCCAGCACCAGCCGGTCCGGCGGATGCTTCTCGAAGACCGTGACGACCCGCCGGACGTCCGTGCCGTCGGCCCGCAGCGGGGTGTCCATGTTGACGACCTTCGTGGCGTCCGAGTCCACGCCGGGCGCGTCCGGGTCGGCGACGATGTACACCACGTCATACCGGGAGAAATCGACCTCGGGGTCGGCGGCCGCGAGCGCGTCGCGCAGGTAGGCGGCGCGGTCCGCGGCGTGCCAGTCGCGCTGTATGGCGTACGCGGTGGACGGGCGCGGCATCCGGATCCAGTGGTGCAGCGGGTGCGGGTCGAGCGAGAACCGGCCGTATGAGGCGCGCTCGAAGAAGCGGCTGGTGGCCGGGAAGTGGTCGCGGGTGAGCTGGGCCGGTGTGGTGCGCGGGGCCGCGTCCGGGAAGGACAGGAAGACCATCACGGCGTCCAGCCGGCGGGCCGGGCGCGGATACGCGGCGTTCCAGGTGTCGACGCCCTCCGAGTGGTGGGCGTCGGTGCGCTGGAGTGCGCACGGGGCCGCCGAGAACGGTTCGGCGACCGAGGGCCCGGTGAAGAGCGAGGTCGCCGCGAGTGCCGAGAGGGTGGTGAACACCGCGGCGGTGCTGCGCAGTCGGGGCCGGGGGAACGGACGCGGCAACTGAACCTCCGGGAGCGGATCACGGGACACCGCACCCAGCCTCTTGGAGATTGTCGTACTACGCCCTGTTTGTCTGCACCAGAAGAGTGAGTCAGCCGAAAGACCGTCAGAGACGACACCCCGAACCGCTCACGGAACGTCACAACTGGTCGGAGGCCAGATGAACACGTCCAGGTGCGGGCAGAAACGATCTGTCAGAACGGTCGCCCGATCCTGGACACTGGACAGTGGCTGGAAGGCCCTTGGGTCTGCCTCTATGATCGGCACACTTTCCTGCACGGACAGAGATCGAATGCACTGCGGGAGCGAGCGGTGAGCGGAACGTCCGAAGGGCCGGCGCCCGCGGCAGACCTCGATCGGTCCGCCGTCACAGAGAGTGACACCATCTATCGGTCCGTCTTCAGGACCGCTTCCCTCGCGATGGCCGTCGTCGACCGCGAGGGTCTCGTCGTCAGCGCCAACGACGGTTTCGGCGCCCTGTTCGGCAGCGCGCCCGACGCGTTGACCGGCCGGGTCGCCGCCGACCTCGTCGACCTGGCGTCCGACGCGCGTACCTGGCACGCCTACCGGGAGGTGCTGCGCGGCCGGGAGGCCAGACTGCGCTGCACCCGCCGGCTGAAGCGGCCGAACGGCGAGTCCGTGTGGGCGCAGATCGCGGTCGCGCCGCTGGCCGCGCCCGGCAAGGGCATCCTGCTGTCGGTCGCCGACATCAGCGCCCAGCACGAACTCCAGGACCGGCTGCGCCACTTGCAGATGCACGACCCGGTGACCCGGCTGCCCAACCGCACCCTGTTCTTCGAACGCCTGACGGCCGCGCTGGACGCGGAGTCCTACGCCGACGGCGGCACCGGCCGGATCGGGCTGTGCTACCTGGACCTGGACGGCTTCAAGGCGGTCAACGACACACTCGGCCACCGCGTCGGCGACCGGCTGCTGTCCGCGGTGGCCGAACGGCTCACGCGCTGCGCCGACGAGGTCGGCCAGGGCCGGGCGGGCGCCACGCTGGTGGCCCGGCTCGGTGGCGACGAGTTCGCGCTGCTCGTGGAGGACTCGACCGGCACCGAGCAGTTGGCCGACCTCGCCGAGTCCGTCCTTGAGGCGGTCCAGGCCCCCTTCGACCTCGGCGGTCAGCGGGTGTCGGTGTCGGCGTCCATCGGTGTCGTCGAGCGGCTCGCGACGGGCACCACCGCGACCGCCCTGATGCAGGCCGCCGACACCACGCTGTACTGGGCGAAGGCCGACGGGAAGGCCCGCTGGACGCTCTTCGACCCGGAGCGCAACGCCCACCGGATGACCCGTCAGGCGCTGTCCTCCTCGCTGCGCCCGGCCGTCGAGCGGGGCGAGTTCGCGCTGGAGTACCAGCCGCTGGTGGGGATGGAGGACGGGCGGCTGCGCGGGGTGGAGGCGCTGGTCCGCTGGAACCACCCGCAGTTCGGCATGCTGACGCCGAATCGGTTCATCACACTGGCCGAGGAGGACGGCTCGATCGTGCAGCTCGGCCGCTGGGTGCTGGTCACCGCCTGCCGGCAGGCCAGGCGCTGGCAGTTGGAGCACCCGGACGAGCCGCCGCTGTTCGTCAGCGTCAACGTGGCGGTCCGTCAGGTCTGGGACTCCGACCTGGTCGCGGACGTGGCCAAGACCCTCGCGGACACCGGCCTCGCACCGCATCTGCTCCAGCTGGAGCTGACCGAGTCGGCCGTGATGGGCTCGGCAGGCCGGCCCCTCCAGGTGCTGCAGGCCCTCAGCGACATGGGCGTCGGGATCGCGATCGACGACTTCGGCACCGGCTACTCGAACCTCGCCTACCTCAGCCGGCTGCCGGTGTCGGTGCTCAAGCTGGACGGCTCGTTCGTACGGGGCTTCCAGTACGAGAGCGACAGCAACACCGGGGCGCCGCCGAACCCCGCCGACGAGGTGATCGTGGAGGCGATGATCCAGCTCGCCCACCGGCTCGGGCTGACCGTCACCGCGGAGTGCGTGGAGACCTCGGCGCAGGCCTCGCGGCTGCGCCGGATCGGCTGCGACACCGGCCAGGGGTGGCTGTACTCACGGCCGGTGTCGCCGGATCGTATCTCCGAGCTGATCGGCCCCCGGACCCGCTCCGGGGATCAGGTGGTCGGCAACCCGTAGGCGTCCGCGATCAGTTCGTAACTGCGCAGGCGCAGGTCGCCGTTGTGGGCGTGGGACGTGAGCATCAACTCGTCTGCGCCCGTGCGCTTCTGGAGGTCGTCGAGTCCTGCGCGGACCTCGTCGACGGTGCCGTGGATGACGTTGCCGTTCCAGGAGTTGATGAACTCCAGCTCCATGGGGCTGAATTCGTACGCCTCGGCCTCCTCCGGGGTGGGCACGAGTCCCGGGCGGCCGGTGCGCAGCCGGACCATGTTGAGGGCGGCGGCCATCACCTGGCGGCGGGCCTCCTTCTCGTCGTCCGTGGCGATGGCGGAGACGCCGATGAGGGCGTACGGGGCGTCCAGGACCGCGCTCGGGCGGAAGGACTCGCGGTAGAGGTCGAGGGCCGGGATGGTGTTCTGCGCGGAGAAGTGGTGCGCGAAGGCGAAGGGCAGGCCCAGCACGCCGGCAAGGCGGGCGCTGAAGCCGGAGGAGCCGAGCAGCCAGATCGGCGGGCGGTGCGGGGACTGTACGCCGCCGGGCGAGGTCGACTGGATCGGGCCGGGGACCGCGTGGATACGGCGGTAGGGGTGGCCGTCGGGGAAGTCGTCGTCCAGGAAGCGGGTCAGTTCCGCGAGCTGCTCAGGGAAGTCGTCGGCGCCTTCGTTGAGGCGTTCCGTGCGGCGCAGGGCGGCCGCGGTGGCGCCGTCGGTGCCGGGGGCGCGGCCCAGGCCCAGGTCGACGCGGCCGGGGGCCAGCGCCTCCAGCGTGCCGAACTGCTCCGCGATGACCAGCGGGGCGTGGTTGGGCAGCATGACGCCGCCCGAGCCGAGCCGGATGCGGTCGGTGTGGGCGGCGAGGTGGGCGAGGATCACGGCGGGCGACGAGGAGGCGACGCCGGGCATGGAGTGGTGCTCGGCGACCCAGTAGCGGTGGAACCCGCGTGACTCCGCGAGGCGGGAGATCTCGACGCTGGTCTTCAGGGCGTCCGTCGCGGTGCGGCCCGCGCCGACGGTGACCAGGTCCAGTACGGAGAGGGGTACGGGGGCGGTGCCCTGTGCGGTGCCCCGGATCTCGTCTGCCGTCACGGTGAGTGCCTCCTGGTTTTCGGCGTGCCTGTAGTTCTCGGCGTAACAGGAGGCACTCTCCGCTTTATTCCCGCGTCAAGGTCACGCCTGCACCAGCGGCTCTCGCGTGAAGAGCGCCCCGAGCCTCGGTGCGTTCACCCTGCGGTCCGCCAGGCGTAGGCCCTCCCAGACCGTGACCTGGTTGGCCGTGAGGATCGGCTTGCCGAGTTCTCGTTCCAGGGTCTCGATGTGGGCCGCGGTGTGCAGGGCCGTGTCCGGGAGGAGGATCGCGTCCGCGTCGGGGGTGTCCGCCTCGCGGGCCAGGGCGTGCACCTCCTTCTCGTCCCAGGTGCCGACCTCGGCCGCCGTGATGATGCCGGCGCCGCGGACGCCGGTCACCTCCGCGCCGCCGGCCCGCAGGAACTCCGCGAAGAGTTCGGCCACGTCGTCCGGGTAGGTCGCGCCGACGGCGACCCGGCGCAGGCCCAGCTCCTGGACCGCGTGCACGAAGGCGAAGGACGTCGAGGAGGCCGGCAGACCCGCCGTGCGGGCCAGGGCGCGGACCTGCTCGTGGGCGCCCTCCCAGCCGTACACGAAACTGCCGCTGGTGCAGGCCCAGACCACCGAGTCCGCGCCCGCCATCCGCAGCTCGCCGACGCCCGCCGCGAGCCGGTCGGCCGAGCCCATCTCCAGCAGCGCGTCCACCCGGTGCGCGTCCTCGCCGATGTCGGTGTGGACGACGTCCAGGCGGATGTCGCTGCCGAGCAACTGCTCGATGCGCGGATAGTCGTCCTCGGCGGAGTGGCCGGGGTAGAGGAATCCGAGTGACGTCATGGTGAGCCTTCCTGCTGCTGTTCTTCGGCCGGCAGTACGGGGCCCGTGCGCGCCGACGGATCGATCAGCGCTTGGTACGGCCCCACCGCCCGGGTACCCAGTCGGCGCAGCGCGGCCCACATCGTCACCTGGTTGGCCGAGATCACCGGTATGCGCAGTTCCGCCTCCAGCTGGGGGATGACGTCGTAGGTCGGGAGGTTGGTGCAGCTGATGAACAGGGCGTCGGCGTCGCCGCGGACGGCCGTGCGGGCCATGTCGGCCACCTCGCGGTACGGGACCTTCCAGATGTGCCGGGTCAGGCCCATGAAGGAGCAGCCGGCGACGGTGACGCCCGCCTCGGCGACGTACTCCTCAAGGGCCCGTGTCACCGACACCGTGTACGGGGTCACCAGGGCCACCCGGCGGGCACCGAGCTCGGTCAGCGCTTCGAGGAGCGCGCCCGAAGTGGTGATCGAGGGGACCGCGCCGGCCCGGGTCATCGCCTCGCACATCGCGCGCTCGCCGGCGATCCCGCCGACGAAGCTGCCGGAGGTGCAGGCGTAGCCGACGACCTCGGGCGAGACGGCGGTCAGGGTGCGGACCGCGTCCTCCAGCGTCTCGTGCTCGCTGACCAGCCGGGCCAGGTCGAGACTGACCTCGACCGGCACGAACGGTGTCCGGGTCAGATGCAGGGAGACGTCGTCGGGCACCCAGCGCCACAGTTCGCGGTCGAGTGCGAAGTCGAAGGGGGCCACGACACCGACACCGCGCTGCGGAGCGGGGCCACCGAGAAACGACAGGTCCATGGCGGGCACCGCCCTCACGAGGAGAAAGGGGTCAGCAACGGACCGTGCACAACGTCCGTGTTGACGAAGGTAGGTTCGAGTGCGAGCGTGGTCAATCCGCCGCCGTCGACGCCTGTGTTACTCCCGCGTTCCGCCCATGTCACCTGCCGCGTCAAGCCACGTCGGGGCCGGTGCGACACCCCGTCGGCCGATCGTCACCGGAGAAAAATTTCCGTATGCGTGACCTGAGCGACCCCAGCGCCCCCGTCCCCGTCCCCGTCCCGGCCTCCACCCCCACCCTCCTGGTCCTCGACGCCGAACCGCTTCCCCGGCTCGGCAGTCTCACCGGACGCGCCCGCGTCGAGCACGCCGACGAGTCGACGCTCGCCGAGCGACTGCCGTACGCCGACGTCCTGTTGGTGTGGGACTTCGCCTCGCGCGCGGTGCGGTCCGCGTGGCCGGGCGAGGGGCCGCGCCCGCGCTGGGTGCACACGGCGAGCGCCGGTGTGGACCATCTGATGTGTCCCGAACTCGCCGCGTCCGACACGGTGGTGACCAACGCACGGGGCGTCTTCGACCAGCCGATCGCCGAGTACGTCGCCGCGCTCGTCCTCGGCATGGCCAAGGACCTGCCGCGGACCCTGGAGTTCCAGCGGGAGCGGACCTGGCGACACCGGGAGACGCAGCGGGTGGCGGGCACGCGCGCGTGCGTGGTGGGGTCCGGGCCGATCGGGCGGACCATCGCCCGCACGCTCAAGGCGCTCGACATCACCACCGCGCTGGTCGGCCGCACCCCGCACACCGGCATCCACGGCCCCGACGACCTGGACCGGCTGATCGCCCGCGCCGACTGGGTGATCGCCGCCGCACCGCTCACCGAGCAGACGCGGGGCATGTTCGACGAGCGCCGCTTCGGGGTGATGCAGCCGTCCGCGCGGTTCATCAACGTCGGGCGCGGACCGCTGGTCGTCGAGGAGGCACTCGCCCAGGCGCTCGCGAAACGGTGGATCGCCGGGGCCGCGCTGGACGTCTTCGAGCACGAACCCCTCACCCCCGACAGCCCGTTGTGGCAGGTCCCCGGCCTGATCGTGTCCCCGCACATGAGCGGCGACACGATCGGCTGGCGGGACGAACTGGGCAGGCAGTTCGTGGAGTTGTACGACCGCTGGGAAGCCGGGCGGCCGCTGCTGAACGTGGTCGACAAGAAACGCGGGTACGTACCAGGACGCTGAGCACGCAGGCTGTTGACCACCCGGACGCCGAACACCCGGACGCTGGAGGGCAGATGACGGACCTCGCCGAGCTGACCGCCGCACAACTCCTCGACGGCTACCGCAAGGGCGAGTTCAGCCCCGAGGAAGCCACCCGCGCGACCCTGGAGAGGGCCGAGCGGATCCAGCCCGAAGTGAACGCGTTCGTCCGCCTGTTGGCCGACGAGGCGCTCGCCCGGGCCCGGGAGTCGACCGGGCGGTGGCGGCGCGGCGAGCCCTCGGGCCTGCTGGACGGTGTGCCGGTCACGGTGAAGGACATCCTGCTGCTGCGCGGTTCGCCCACCCTGCGGGGCTCCAAAACGATCTCGGAGAACGGGAGTTGGGACGAGGACGCGCCCTCCGTGGCCCGGCTGCGCGAGCACGGCGCCGTCTTCCTCGGCAAGACCACGACCCCGGAGTTCGGCTGGAAGGGCGTCACGGACTCCCCGCAGTCGGGGGTGACCCGCAATCCCTACGACCGCACGCGCACCGCGGGCGGCTCCAGCGGCGGCGCGGCGGCGGCCGTGGCCCTCGGCGCGGGCCCCCTCGCGCTCGGCACCGACGGCGGCGGCAGTGTCCGTATCCCGGCGGCCTTCTGCGGGATCTTCGCGCTGAAGCCGACGTACGGGCGGGTGCCGCTGTACCCGGCGAGCGCGTTCGGCACGCTGTCGCACGTGGGGCCGATGACCCGGGACGCGGCGGACGCGGCGCTGATGCTCGACGTCATCGGGGTGCCGGACGCCCGCGACTGGTCGGCGCTCGGGCCGCCGCCGGGGTCGTTCTCGGCGGGGCTCGGCGAGGGGGTGCGCGGGCTCAGGGTCGCGTACTCGCCGACGCTGGGCGGGCAGGTGGCGGTGCGGCCCGCGGTCGCCGCCGCGGTACGGCAGGCGGTGCAGGGGCTGGCCGGGCTCGGGGCGTACGTCGAGGAGGCCGACCCCGACTTCACCGATCCGGTGGACGCCTTCCACGCCCTGTGGTTCGCGGGGGCCGCCCGGGTGACCCAGCAACTGGGGCCCAGACAGCGGGAGTTGCTGGACCCCGGGCTCCGGGACATCTGCCGGACCGGCGCCCGCCTCTCCGCGCTCGACTATCTCGCCGCGGTGGACGTCCGGATGGAACTCGGCCGCCGGATGGGCCGCTTCCACGAGTCCTACGACGTCCTCGTCACGCCGACGCTGCCGATCACGGCGTTCGAGGCGGGCGTCGAGGTGCCGAAGGGCTCCGGGCTGCGCCGCTGGACGGGGTGGACGCCGTTCACGTACCCCTTCAACCTGACCCAGCAGCCGGCGGCGACCGTGCCGGTGGGCACGGACGGCGCCGGGCTGCCGGTCGGGCTGCAGATCGTGGCCGCGCGGCACCGGGACGATCTGGTGCTGCGCGCGGCGCACGCGCTCTACGAGGCGGGGATCGCCACGCCCGTCCCGGCCGGTCTCACAACCGCCGGAAGCTGAGCGTCTCCCCCGCCGCCCCGGTCCGCCACAGGTCGTTGCAGCCCTCGGCCAGCTCTTCGAGCCCCTCGACGACCTGACCCCAGACGATGCCGGGCACCCAGCCCACATCGCCGTTCAGGAGCAGGTTGTTGCGCTCGTAGAACAGGGCCAGGTCGACCACCGTCTTACCGGCGCGGACCTCGCGGTCATAGCCGTAGGCCTTGGTGCCGAGTTCCGATCCGGCGAAGGAGAAATAACAGAGATCTCCGGGAATCGGGGTAACTGTCGGATTTTCCAGCGGCGGCTCCGATTCCGCGAAGGGCGGGAACAGGGCGTAGATCTCGTTGCGCGCGTATTTGGCGTGATAGACGTCACTGCCGAGTGGCAGGGCGTCCCACACCGCCGCGCAGGTGAGAGGGGCGCGGTCGTCCAGCAGTTTCGCCCTGCCGGTGATTCCGCGTTTGACCAGGGAGACTTCTATGTAGCGCTCGGTCATGTCATCCATGGTGCATACATCGCATCGCTTCGGGTAGCCGCGCCGCCATGGCTCCACCACTTCGGAACGACAGAGGCACAAACAAGCCAGAGACAGCCGGCGCCACCGCCGGGACCAGCCGCCGATCGCTGCTCGCGGGGGTGGCGGCGCTCGGTGCGCTGGGGGCCGCGGGCTGCACGCGCGTGGCCACGGCGTCGACCACGGACGGCGGCGACCTGCTCGACCGGCTCAAGGCGGCGGGGGTCGTCCGGCTGGGAATCGCCGGTGAGATCCCGTTCGGCTACATCGACAAGAACGGCGAACTGACCGGCGAGGCACCGGAGCTCGCCCGGGTCATATTCAAACGGCTCGGGGTGGACAAGGTGCAGCCCGTACCGACCGAGTTCGGCTCCCTCATCCCCGGTCTGAATTCCCAGCAGTTCGACGTCGTGGCCGCCGGGATGTACGTCAACCCCGAACGCTGCGAGCAGGTGATCTTCGCGGATCCCGACTATCAGATGCTCGATTCCTTCATCGTGCGCAAGGGAAATCCCAAAGGCCTGCACAACTACAAGGACATCGTCGCGAAGAAGGCCAAGTTCGCGACCGGCACCGGTTATGCGGAGATCGAGTACGCCGTCGAGGCGGGGTACAAGGAGAGCGACATCCTGATCGTGCCGGACCAGGTCGCGGGGTTGAACGCGGTCGAGGCCGGACGCGTCGACGCCTTCGCGGGTACGGCGCTGACCACCCGCGAGGTGGTGAAGAAGTCGAGCAAGGCCGAGGCGACGGACGCCTTCGCGCCGCTCGTCGACGGCAAACCGCATGTCGACGGGGGCGCGTTCGCGTTCCGGCCGACCGAGACCAAGCTGCGCGACGCGTTCAACGTGGAGCTGCGCGCGCTGAAGAAGAGCGGCGAACTGCTGCGCATCCTCAGGCCCTTCGGGTTCACCAAGGCCGAGATGACCGACCTGACCGCGAAGGAGCTGTGCGGGGAAGGGGCGAGCGGATGACCTCGGGACTCTGGGACCTCGTACTCAAAGGCGTCTGGACCACGATCCAACTCCTGGTGTTCAGCGCCCTGTTGGCGGCCGCCGTCAGCTTCGTGGTCGGTGTCGCGCGCACCCACCGCCGGTGGATCGTCCGCTTCCTGGCGGGCGTCTACACCGAGGTGTTCCGCGGGACCTCGGCGCTGGTCATGATCTTCTGGGTGTTCTTCGTGCTGCCCCCGGCCTTCGGCTGGCAGCTGGTGCCGATGTGGGCGGGCACGCTCGCGCTCGGGCTGACCTACGGGGCCTACGGCTCCGAGATCGTGCGCGGCGCGCTGAAGGCGGTCGACCCGGCGCAGCAGGAGGGCGGGATCGCGCTGAGCTTCACGCCCTGGCAGCGGATGCGGCTGATCCTGCTGCCGCAGGCGGTGCCGGAGATGATCCCGCCGTTCTCCAACCTGCTGATCGAGCTGCTCAAGGGCACCGCGCTGGTGTCCGTCATGGGCATGGGCGATCTCGCCTTCAGCGGCAACCTGGTGCGGCTCGCGCTGCAGGAGAGCGCCGAGATCTACACGTATCTGCTGCTCATCTACTTCGCGATCGCCTTCCTGCTGACGCGGGTGATGCGCGGTCTTGAGAAGAAGCTCAAGGCCGGTGTCGGCAAGGCGCCGCAGCGCGGGCCGGCCGCGGGTGAGCTCAAGCGGGCCGAGACGAGCGGTGTCGGAGGTGGTGTCGCGTGAAGTGGGACTGGAACGCGGTGAGCGACTTCATGCCGCACTTCTGGGACGGTCTGGTCGTCACCCTTCAGGCGCTCGCGCTCGGTTCGCTGATCTCGTTCGCGCTGGGTCTGGTCTGGGCGCTGCTGATGCGGACGCCGACGCGCTGGGTGCGCTGGCCGGTCGGGGTGGTCACGGAGTTCGTGCGCAACACCCCGCTGCTGGTGCAGCTGTTCTTCCTCTTCTACGTGCTGCCCGAGTGGGGCCTGACCTTCTCGGCGCTGACCACCGGCGTCTTCGCGATCGGGCTGCACTACTCGACGTACACGATGCAGGTCTACCGGGCCGGTATCGAGGCGGTGCCGGCCGGCCAGTGGGAGGCGGCGACGGCGCTGAACCTGCCGCGGATGCGGACCTGGCAGGTGGTGATCCTGCCGCAGGCGATCCGGCGGGTGGTGCCCGCGCTCGGCAACTACGTGATCGCGATGCTCAAGGACACGCCGATGCTGATGGCGATCACCGTGCTGGAGATGCTCGGCCAGGCGCGGCTGTACTCCCAGGAGCACTTCCAGTTCACCGAGCCCCTGACGGTGATCGGCGTCGCCTTCATCGTCATCTCCTATCTGGCCTCCCTTCTTCTGCGAGCTCTGGAGCGACGTCTTGTCCACTGACGCCCCCCTCATGAAAGATCCCGACTCCCACGCCAACCCGCCGGTGGACGGCAGCGAGCTGATCAGGTTCGACTCGGTCACCAAGCGGTTCGGCTCCAACACGGTCCTGGACCAGCTCGACTTCTCCGTCGAGTCCGGCAAGCACGTCACGCTGATCGGCCCGTCCGGCTCCGGCAAGACGACCATCCTGCGCATGCTGATGACGCTGACCAAGCCCGACGAGGGCACGATCACCGTCGCCGGGGAACAACTGTTCCCCGCGCCGGAGAAGCAGCTCCGCGAGTTGCGCAAGAAGATCGGGATGGTGTTCCAGCAGTTCAACCTGTTCCCGAACATGAGCGCGCTGCGCAACATCACCGAGGCGCCCGTGACGGTCCTCGGCCTGTCCAAGGAGGAGGCGGAGCAGCGGGCCCGCGAGCTGCTGGACCTGGTGGGCCTCGCCGACAAGGCGGACGCCCGCCCCAGCCAGCTCTCCGGCGGCCAGCAGCAACGCGTCGCGATCGCCCGGGCGTTGGCCATGCGCCCGCAGGTGCTGCTCCTGGACGAGGTGACGTCCGCGCTCGACCCGGAGCTGGTGGCCGGCGTCCTGGATCTGCTCCGGGACATCGCCCGCACCACGGACATCACGATGCTCTGTGTGACCCACGAGATGAACTTCGCGCGGGACATCTCGGACCAGGTCCTGATGTTCGACTCGGGCCGGATCATCGAGGCGGGACCGCCGGAACGGATCTTCAGCGAGCCCGAACAGGACCGCACCCGGGAATTTCTGAGCGCGGTGCTGTGACCTCGGATATTGAATGACGTTCAATCTGCGAGGTCCAGGCGGTGGATCAGGACAAGGGCATATGCCAGAGTGCCTTCGTCCCTGTTGAGAGGGGTGCGGGCGGGGTCGGAATCTCGTCAACACCCGCTCACAACAGGCCTCTTGGCGGTTATCGTGGAGAGGATCCGCTGTCCGGTTACGGCCCAGTAGCAGTGCGAACACATGAGCGCAGGGGGAACACCGTGGCGCTGAAGCACGAGCCGACCGCGCCGTACCACTCGGCTCAGGACGCCCTGCGCGTCCTGGAGACGGTGGCGCGGCACACCTCCGGAGTCACCGACACCGAGCTCTCCCGCCGCACCGGCCTCGAACCGGACCGACTGACCGCCCTGCTGCGGATGCTGCGCCGCGAGGGGTACGTCGAGCAGACCGCCGACGGCGCGTACGTCACCGGCGACGCCCTCACCAAGCTCGGCTCCACCGAGGGCCGCGAACAGGCGCTGCGCGAGCGGCTCCAGCGCACCCTGGACCGACTGCGCGACTCGGTGGGCGCGGCGGTGTACCTGAGCCGGTACGTCGACGGGGAGGTCCGCATCTCCCAGTACGCCGACGGGCCCACGACCCCCGTCGTGCACGAGTGGGTCGACTTCCGCTCCTCGGCGCACGCGACCGCGATCGGCAAGAGCCTGCTGGGCCAGCTCGACCACAACAGCCGCCGCGAGCACCTCTCCCGGCACAAGATGGCCCGCCTGACCTCGCGCACGATCACCAGCGACAAGCTCCTGCTCTCCCGTCTGGAGACCCAGCCGCCCACGGTCCCCCACCTCGACCTCCAGGAGTACGCGGTGGGCACGGTCTGCGCGGCCGTCCCGATCACGGCCGGCTCCGCGGTGGGCTGCCTCGCCCTCTCCCTCCCCGTGGAGCACGCGCACCGCCTGCGCCAAGCCGCGGACACCCTCAACCGCAGCGCGACCCCGCTCCTGTTGTCGCTGACGATCTGAGGCACCTCACGTGGTCCGTAGCACCCCTCCGGACCAGGTAGTATTTTCCTGTCGCCGACCGCGAGACACAGATCCAGCGGTCGGCGTGAGTCATGCGCCGCTAGCTCAGTTGGTTAGAGCAGCTGACTCTTAATCAGCGGGTCCGGGGTTCGAGTCCCTGGCGGCGCACAGGTGAGGGGCCTCTCGTGGAAACGAGGGGCCCTTCGGCGTCCTCCACTGACAGGCGGCGGTAGGCGGTCTCGCCCGGTGGGCGCCACCACACCGGATCCGCGCAGTGGACGCCCTCCCGCCGCAGCCGTGCCCGGTGGATCTTGTTCGTGGCCGTGACCGGCATCCGCTCCACCACCCGCACGAACCTGGGTGCCATCTTCGTGCCCAGGTCGGGCTGGGCCAGCAGGAAGTCGGCGAAGTCGAGGGGGTCGAACGTGCCGGCGACGGCCGCCATGACCTGGTCGCCGGTGACCGGGTCCGGGACCGCGTACACGGCGACGGCGTCGGCACCCTCGTAGCGGGCGAGGATGTTCTCGATCATCGCGGCGGCGAGGTTCTCGCTGTCGACGCGGAGGCGGTCGTCGGCGCGGCCTGCGAAGTAGAGGTAGCCGTCGCGGTCGCGGTAGAAGAGGTCGCCGGTCCAGTACCAGCCCTCCCGGCGCCGCTCCGCGTCCGCGTCCGGATTGCGCCAGTAGCCCTCGAAGGGGTTGGGGGCGCGGTTCACCAACTCCCCTATGGCCGCTTCGCCGTTGAGCAACCGGCCGGACGAGTCGAAGACTGCGGGCGGGCACTCCTCACGTGTCTGCGGATCGAGTACGACCAGTCCGGCGCGGGCCCGGCCCACCGCCCCGGCCGGCGTTCCCGGCGACCACTGCACCGCCGCGCCGCCCTCCGAGGACCCGTATCCCTCCACCAGCCGTACGCCGAACCGCCGTTGGAAGGCCGCCGCGTCCACCGCGCCCGCCTCCGTGCCGAAGCCCAGCCGCAGCGGGTTGTCGCGGTCGTCGGGCCGTTCCTCCGTGGCCAGGACGTACTGCACGGCCCGGCCCACGTAGGTGAAGTACGTCGCCCGGTAACGCCGTACGTCCGTCAGGAAACCGGAGGCCGAGAAGCGTCGCCTGAGCGCCACGCCCGCGCCGGCCGCCAACGCGGGTGCCCAGTCGGCGATCACCGCGTTGCCGTGGAACATCGGCATGCAGATGTAGTGCACGTCCTCCGGACCCACCCCGAACTGGTCGACCAGGGAACGCCCGGCCGCGGCCAGCCGGCCCTGCGAGCAGATCGCCGCCTTCGGGGCGCCTGTGGAACCGGAGGTGAAGTAGAGGAGGAGGCGGTCCGAGGGGGCGGCGCGGGAGGCGTCCGGTTCGGATTCCGTATACGGCGCGAGCAGGTCGGCGTACTCCTCCGTGTCGGTCACCAGGACACGTACGTCCGGGAGTTGGAGGCCGGAGAGGAGCGGGAGGTGGGCTCGCTCGGTGAGCAGGACGCGGCACTCGGTGTGCAGGATGTCGCGGGCGAGTTCGGGGCCGCGGCGGGTGGGGTTGATGCCGGCCAGGGCCGCTCCGGCGAGGGCGGCGGCGCTCAACCAGAGTGGGTATTCAGGGGTGTTGTCGAGGAGCACGCCCACGTGGGGCTCGGTGTCGGGTGGCAGGAGGTCCGCCAGTAGGGACGCTCTCGCCGCCGCGCCGGCTGCCATCTCGTGGTGGGTGAGGACCACGTCCTCGCACCACAGGCCCGGGCGGTGGTCGCCCCAGCGGGCCTGTACGAGTTCGGCGACGGTACGACCGGTCGGCCTTGTCGACTCCATGAGGGCGCACGGTAGTTGACGTACCGTCAGATGTGGAGACTACGGCTGGAGGTTGTCGTCCATCAGGGCGAAGACCTCGTGGACGCCGATCATGAAGGCGATGCAGAAGGCGGCCGTCACGCCGAGGAACGCCAGCAGGCAGCCCGTGCCCGCCGCGAGTCTGCCGCGGGCCGGGGGCTTCGCCGTGGCGCGGTCGGGGCGGTCGGCCAGGTAGCGCACGGTGACGATGTCGCCCTCCAGGATCGTCCCCGGCCCGCCGCCCTCCTCGAAGCGGACGACGCGGCCCTCGCGGGTCATGAACTCGTAGACGTGGTGGAGGGTCGTGTGCACCATGCTGCTGCCGCCGCCGCTGGTCGTCATGTACGTCCGCAGACAGCGGGCCTCGGCCGTGAGGCCGCCGGCCCAGGTGCGGTCGACCTGCCGGACGCGGACGATCACCGCCGTGGCGCCGAGGAGGACCACGGCGAGGATGAACGACGGCGCGATGTAGAAGAACGCTTCCATGGGGTCCCCCGAACTCCCTGCACAGCCGATGTGGCCGGTGTGCAGGGAACGTACCCCCAGGTCGGGCGGTGTTCGCTCAAGAAATGCTCAGGGATCGGACATGTCTTCGGACGTGACTCCGGACATCACTTCGGACGTGTCCGCCGACACCGCTCAGTGCGGGTCGCCCAGGAAGGGGAAGTCGGAGCGGAGGTCGTCGTGCGGGGACAGGCCGTCGGCCGGCACCGTGCCCTGGGTCAGCTGGGCGATCCCGAGGTTGATGACGTCGTCGGTGAGGTTGCGGCCGTTCGGGAAGCCCGCGGCGCTCGTGCAGTCGTACGTCACAAGGTCGGGGAGCAGGCCCTCGGCGAGAGTGATCGCCTCTTCCTTGGCGTAGCCGCTGTGCTCGAAGATGTGGGCGAACTTGTCGAGGAAGAGGTCCCGGTCCTTGGACGGCTCCTGCTGGTTCCAGACCCGCTTGTCGTCGTCGCTGTGGTTGAAGTTGTTGTCGATGCCGGGCCGGCCCGCCCGGTCGCCCTGGACCAGCTGTCCGTCGTGCGGCACCAGGACCCGGGCCCAGACGCCGACCTGCGGGTTGGGGCCGAGCACGCTGTTGGGGACCTCCAGCACGATGCCGAAGACGTTCTTGTCGTCGAAGAAGTCCTTGCCGGTCCACTGGAAGTTGTTCCCGGCGCCGATCGGGTCGGCGAAGAACGGGTCGCTGCGCAGCCCGGCGAAGAACCTGAAGTCGCCGGCCGTGACGACCTGCGGCTCCGCGCCGAAGGTGACGGGGGCGTCCGAGACGATCGTCTCGCCGGCCTCGACGTCGGCGGCGGCGTCCCGGCCGGTCGCCTGCTGCACACTGGCGCTCTGCGTGGTGCCCTCGACCGGCGAGAAGCGCACCCGGAAGGCGAGGTCGTTCACCGCGTCGCCGTCGTTGTCGATGCCGAACTCGTAGACCGATTCGGAGTCGACGGCGTCCTCGGTCACCGGCGAGTGCGGGTTGATGTTCATCACCAGGATCGTCTTGTCCGCGTCCGTCGGATTCTGGAACACGTAGACGTCGGTGATGTGGCTTCGGGGGTCCATGCTCGTGGGACTGATGCCCAGGCCGGAGACGTGATGCGCCATGACGGTGGTTCCTTTCGAGCAGGTGCGCCGATGGCCAGATTGTGTGCCACCGCCGACTCCCCGAACCACCGCCACCGCCGATGACTGCCCGTTCGTGCAATCGCCGCGGTCGTCACGGCCGGAGACCCGGCCGTGACTCCGTGCAACCCGTCGGACGACTCCTGTCAGAAGGTTCAGAAGGTGACGTCGGAGCAGGCGTAGAACGCGTTGCTCGTGTCCGCGATCGTCCATACGGCGACGATCACGTGATGGCCGCTCAGCCCGCTCGGCAGCGTGCCGCTGTGGGAGAGCGTGGACGGCGGCCGCTGGTTGTTGTAGGGCACCGTCAGGAACGGTGTGGTGTTGAGGTCGGAGCGGGCCAGGTTGTGGTTCTGGTTCCAGCCCGACTTGGTGACGTAGTACTTGAAGTCGGTCGTGGCGTGCATGGCGGTGAACTGCCAGCGGAACGTGTAGCTCTGACCGCCGGTCACCCTGGTGGTGGGCCAGGCGCCGCCCGAGGGTGTCCTGGACGAGCTGAGCTGGGAGAACCTGCTGACACCGCCGTTGCAGATCTGGCCGTCGGCCGGTCCGCCGGCCGGGAAGCCCTTGGGGCCCTCGACGCTCTGCGGCTCCCACTGGATGTCGCCGCAGTTGGTCACGGTGCCGTTCTGGCAGAGCTTCTGCCTGCTGATGGGGAGGTCGGTGTAGCCGTGGCCGCTCGCACCGCCGGAGGAGAGCACGAGGGCTCCGGTGGTGGCGAGACCCACCGCGACTGCGGACACCTTGGTCTTTTTGCGCATGCTGCCGCTCCCTGGAGAACGTGGGGGAAGTTCCGTGAGGCGTGCAGGTCTAGACCAAGTATCAGGTTATTGCCGTTAGTTGAACATGTCCATACCAATCACAGAGGTCAATTCCGAAGGCCGTTCCAGGCCGTTCACTGCCCCGTCTCGCCCCGTCCCGCGCAGAACGCCACCGTCAAGTCCTTGACCAGCGCCTTGCGTTCGTAGTCGTCCAGCTCGACCAGGCCCCGCATGGTCAGCCGGGTCACCGTGTCCTCCACCGAGTCGACGACCGAGGTCAGCATGGACGCCCGGTGCTGGGCGTCCAGCGCGGTGAGCCGGCGGCGGTGCATCGCGGCGGCCACCTCGGGGGCGTACTCGGTGCGCACCGGACGGACCGAGAACACCTCCAGGCCGACCGGCGCCGCGTCGCCCGACACCAGCCGGGTCAGCGCCTCCGCCGCCGCGTCGCCCGCTCCCCGCGCGCCGCCCGGCGGTTCCACCGGCACCCGGGCCAGGGCCGCCTCCACGCACTCGCGCAGATACGTCTCGTGGTCCTCGACCCCGAGCGTGGCCCGCGCGGTGTCCCGCACCCGCCACACCACCAGGACGACGACCCGCAGCGCGACCCCGTTGCCGTCGGCCGCCTGCATCGGCTCGCTGCGCCAGTGCCGCAGCCGTACGTCGACCCGGCGGCGCAGCAGCAGCGGGTTGACCCACATCAGACCGGTGCGCCGGACGGTCCCCCGGTAGCGGCCGAACAGCCCGAGCACCCAGGCCCGGCCGGTCCGCCCGCGGGCCAGTCCGCCGAAGCCGAACAGAGTGAGCGCCCCGGCGCCCGCGTACGCCGCCCACTGGAGGGGACCGAGCCCGGCCCCCGCGTGCTCGGGCAGCCGCAGCGCCTGCACGGCGAGCGGCGACAGGACGCCGGCCCACCACGAGGCGGCCAGGCAGCCGGCCGACCCGCAGGTCCCGGCGAGGACGCCGAGGGTCGCGGGCAGTACGTGGGCCGGGCGTTCCGCCAGATCGGGGTCGACCTGCGGGGCGGGACGCGGCGTGACGGGCACGGGGCGCCGGAAGCGCGGCTGCTCGCCGGTGCCCTGCCGACGCCCCACGACGGCGGGCTTCAGCGGCACCGACACCGGGTCGGGCTCGTCACGGAACAGCAGGTGGACGGGGATCTCGGTGGTCGCCTCGTTCTGGATGAGCCGCGCGGCCCGGGCCTGCTGGCCCTCCGCGGGTCCCTCGGACTCGGGCGTGTGTGAAGTGGTCGTCGTACTCATGGGTGCCTCCAGCCTCCGCGCCAGATGCGTCACAACGGGTGGTCAGGACAACGGGTGGTGAGGACTGCGGGTGGTGAGGACTGCGAGTGGTCAGGACAACCGACGGTCAGGAAAAGAGCCGTCGCCAGGTCTCCGGGCCCGGGTAGCCGTCCGCCGCGCCGCCCCGCCAGCCCTGGGCGCGCTGGAAGGCCTCGACGTTGCGTCGGTCCGCCTCGCCCCAGCGCGGCCCCGGTCCTGTCGTGTAGTACTTGCCGAACCCCTTCTTCACCAGCTGCTTCCCGAGCTGCGTGACGTAGCCGCTGCTCGCGCCGGGCCGGAACATCGCCCGGCCCGGATAGACGGGGACCCCGTGCGAGGAGGGCGCCGGTGGGCCCGCCGCCCCGGCCGTGATGTTCTTGCCCTTGCCGGTGACCAGCAGCTGCCAGGTCAGCGGTCCGGGCATGCCGTCGGCGTCGGCGCCCCGCCAGCCCTGGGCGAGTTGGAAGGCCTGGGTGGCCCGCCGGTCCACGTCCGACCAGCGCGGGCCGGGACCGGAGGTGTAGTAGCGCCCGGCGCCGCGCGCGACGAGCATCGTGCCGAGCTGGGTGACGTACTTGTTGTTCGCGCCGGGACCGAAGGACCCCGCTCCGGGGTACGGCGCGGACTTGGCCGGAACCGCGGGCGTGACCGGCGTGCCCGGGGCCTCCGCACCGGCGGTGTCCGGCGCGAGGCCCTTGTAGCGGTAGGCGAGGTACTGGTCCGAGTGGCTCCAGTACGCGTAGGGGGTGGCCTGCCGACGGGCCCGCGGGGGCGTCTGTTCGTAGGCGATGTAGTAGGTGTGCGTGTAGTCCGTCCAGCCGCCGAAAATGACGACGTGCGAGCCCTTTTCGGGGTTCGACGGATTGTGGAACAGGAGAATGTCGCCGGGCTGCAGATCCTCCTTGGGAATGCGGTCGCCGTACTGGTCCAGGCTGCCCGTCCATTCGTTTCCGGGCAGGGTCCAGGCCATCGAGACGAAGCCCGAACAGTCCTGGCGGTAACCGTCGGACCAATACGCGTTCATGCTGTACGGCACCTGGGCTGCGACCCAGGTCTTGGCCCGCCTGATGATCTCCGAGCGGGTGGTCAGGGGTGCCTTGACCGCGCCCGACGGTTTGGCCGGGTGCCCGCTCGGGCCGTGCAGCGGGGCCTTGCTTCCCTGCGGGGTGTCGGGCTCGTCACCTGCGGGAACACCGGGCCGCGCGGGTGCGTGCGGGGCGGCGATCGCGGGTACGGCACCGCCCGCGCCGAGCGCCGCGGAGGCGGCGGCCGCCACGATCACCGTCCGGTGCGCCGCCGGATGCCGGGTCGCTCGCGCGTACGGCAGAACCCTGCGCCAGTGGGCGCATCCGGGGCAGTCGCAGTCGCTCGCGGGATCGAATTCCTCGAATACCGGAGTCTCCATGCGATACCCCTCACACTCCAGATGGAAATGGCCGCGCGTGTGCACGTTGATCAGTTTCCCAACTGTCTTCCCGACGCGCATGTTGACGGTCCGAATGATGTACAAGGCCCTCTCGGGGGCGGGCCCGGCGGCGCCCTCCGGTGGTCCGGAGCACCCCACCGGATCCGGTAGAGTTGATCCGTCAGCGCGCGCCGCTAGCTCAGTTGGTTAGAGCAGCTGACTCTTAATCAGCGGGTCCGGGGTTCGAGTCCCTGGCGGCGCACGTGAAGAAGAAGGTCCCCCATTACGTATGGGGGACCTTCTTCGTGTGGCCGGATACCCTCTCGCCATGGCAGCGCGCGACCTCCAGGAGCGGATCAAGAGGCTCATCCTCGATGGCAGGCTCGCGTCCGGGGCCCCGCTGCCGACCGAGCCCGAGCTGATGACGTATCTGGGCGCGAGCCGGAACTCGGTGCGGGAGGCGCTCAAGGCGCTGCAGGCGATGGGCATCGTGGAGATCCGGCACGGCTACGGCACCTACGTCGGCGCGATGTCCCTGGCCCCGATGATCGAGGGGCTCGCCTTCCGTACGGTCGCCGGGCACTACCGCGGCGAGGACAGCCTGCTGCAGCTGCTCGAACTGCGCGAGGCGGTGGAGACGGGGCTCATCTCGCGGCTCGCGGGGCGGCTGCCCGAGCGGGACCTGGCTGAACTGGACGCGCTCGTGGCACGTATGGATCAGCAGGCCGCCGCCGGAGGCGACGGTCTCGCCGAGACCGACCGGGCATTTCACGCCACTCTCTACCGGGGGTTGGACAACGTGCTGCTCGGTGAGGTCCTGGAGGCGTTCTGGGACGCCTTCCACCGGGTGCACACGGATCTCGGGGGCGCGCCGCAGGATCCGAAAGTGACCTGCCGGCAGCACCGGGACATCCTCGACGCGGTGCGATCGGGCGGTGCGATACGGGCGGAGGAGGCGATAAGGGAACACTTCGGGAACATCCGAGCCCGGTTGTCCACAACCGAACCCCGGCTGTCCACAACCGATCCACAAGACCCCCACAGGCGCCACAATGAACGCGTATGACCGGTAAACACCGCGTTTCGCATCTTGCGATCATGATGAACGGCGTAGAACCCTGTTTTTCAAGATGCTGCGGATACGCGGCAGTTGGGGGAAGAAGTAACCGGTTGCCGGGTCTGCGGGGAGAGGGGGCCCCGTTCACGAGGCGATGCCGAGGGGGGCATCATGCAACCGGAAGGGCACAGTTCCATGTCTAAGAGTGTGCAAAGTGTGGTGACTGTGGCCCGCCACTGACACGTGCGCGAAGGGTCGAGGGGGACTCGTCGCGGACGGAAGGAACCGACACAACACGCGGTCGCCTGCGTGTGGGGGGATGACTCATGACGTCGACGCCGACGGGCGCCCGGCAGAACTTCGACCCGTCAGAAACCACCCAGCTCAGGGTGCCTTCGCACCGAAACAGCCAGACGGGCCAGTTCCGCCGGATCAAGAAAACACTGCCGAGATACGACTACGAGCACTACAGCCGGCTGGCCGGTCCCCTCACTCAGCCCGACCCGAGCAAGCCGTACAAGGTGCAGTACCGCTCGCTGCTGTCGCAGGAGCCGCACCGGCTGCGGGCCGCGCTCATGCTGGGCGCCGCGCCGCTGCTGTCCCTGGTCCTGCTCGGCTGGCTGCTGCAGCCGGAGCACTGGACCGAGCGCGACTACCCGGCCTTCGCCTTCCTGCCGGCCCTCGACATCGTGATGCTCGTCTCGATCGGCCTGATCGAGTTCTTCCGCTGCATGAACGTGCTGTCGAACGCGCACGCCACCCTGGTCGCCCGCGACCCCATCCCGGTGGTGCCCGAGACCGGCACGAGAGTGGCGTTCATCACGACCTACGTGCCCGGCAAGGAACCCCTGGAGATGGTGACCAAGACCCTGGAAGCGGCCGTCCGGCTGCGGCACCGGGGTCTGCTGCACGTCTGGCTCCTGGACGAGGGCGACGACGCCGAGGTCAAGGCGGTCTGCGCCCGGCTCGGTGTGCACCACTTCTCCCGCAAGGGCGTCGCGCAGTGGAACCAGGCCAAGGGCGCGCACCGCGCCAAGACCAAGCACGGCAACTACAACGCCTGGCTGGACGCGCACGGCGACGAGTACGACTTCTTCGCCTCCGTCGACACCGACCACGTGCCGCTGCCCAACTACCTGGAGCGGATGCTCGGTTTCTTCCGCGATCCGGACGTCGGCTTCGTCATCGGCCCGCAGGTGTACGGCAACTACGACAACCCCATCACCAAGGCCGCCGAGTCCCAGCAGTTCCTCTTCCACGCCCTCATCCAGCGGGCGGGCAACCGGTACGGCTCGCCCATGTTCGTGGGCACGTCGAACGCCGTACGCATCAGGGCGCTCAAGCAGATCGGCGGCCTGTACGACTCGATCACCGAGGACATGGCGACCGGTTTCGAGATGCACCGGGCCAAGAACCCGGCCACCGGCCGGAAGTGGCGGTCGGTCTACACGCCGGACGTGCTCGCGGTGGGCGAGGGGCCGGGCGCCTGGACGGACTTCTTCACCCAGCAGCTGCGCTGGTCGCGGGGCACGTACGAGACGATCCTCAAGCAGTACTGGAAGGGCTGGTACTCGCTGCCGCCGAGCAAGCTCTTCAACTACACGATGATGATCATCTTCTACCCGATGTCGGCCCTCAACTGGATCCTGGCGGCGCTGAGTTGCGCCCTGTTCCTGGGCCTGGGCGCCTCGGGCGTGAACATCGACCCGACGGTCTGGCTGATGCTGTACGGCAACGCGTCCGCGCTGCAGATCGGCCTGTACGTCTGGAACCGGCGGCACAACGTCTCCCCGCACGAGCCGGAGGGCTCCGGCGGGGTCGCGGGCATGGTGATGTCGGCGCTGTCGGCGCCGATCTACGCCCGCTCGCTGCTGGACACCGTGCTGCGCCGCAAGAGCAAGTTCGTGGTGACGCCCAAGGGCGACTCGGCCAGCCCGGACACGCTGTTCGGGACCTTCCGCATCCACCTGTTCTTCATCCTGGTCTTCGGCGGCTCGATCGCCGCCGGCTTCACCCTCGGGCACGGCCACCCGGCGATGCTCATCTGGGCCACCTTCGCGCTGCTGATCACCGCCTCGCCGATCATCGCGTGGCGCTACGAGCTGCGGCAGACGAAGAAGCGGCCGCCCGCGCCGATACCGCCGCAGGCGCAGCAGCCGACGGCCGCCGAGCCGTACCAGCCACAGCCGTTGCCCGCGCAGCACGCGCCGCACGGCAGCGGGCAGAAGCCCAGCTGGGCCGCCTCCGGCGGCGGCAACGACCAGACCATGCAGATCGCGCTCGGTGGACTCGGGGGACGTAAGGAATGAACGACCGTGCAGGCCACCGCCGTGCCCGTCGACTCGCGATCGGCACGGTGGTGGTGCTCGCGCTGGCCGGGATGAACGGGCCGTGGCTGTACCGCTTCGGGACCGAGAAATACCACCAGTACAAGATCAACAGACCCGAGTACAAGGCGGACAACGGTCACTGGCAGATCGTCGACTTCCCCGAGGAGTACCGCCAGAACACCATCCACGCGGCGCTGCTGCGCACCGGCAAGGTGCTGCTGGTGGCCGGCTCGGGCAACAACCAGGACAACTTCGACGCGAAGAAGTTCGAGTCCCGGATCTGGGACCCGGTCAAGGGCACCATCAAGAAGGTGCCGACCCCGGCCGACCTGTTCTGCACCGGGCACACGCAGCTGTCCAACGGCAATCTGCTGATCGCCGGCGGCACCAAGCGGTACGAGAAGCTGAAGGGTGACGTCACCAAGGCCGGCGGCCTGATGGTGGTGCACAACGAGAACCCGGACGCGCCGATCACGCTGCCGGCGGGCACCAAGTTCACCGGCAAGGAGAACGGCAAGACCTTCGTGTCGAAGGACCCGGTGCTCGTGCCGCGCGCGAAGAAGGTCTTCGACAAGAAGACCGGCGCGTTCCTGCGCAACGACCCGGGGCTCGGCCGGATCTACGTCGAGGCCAAGCAGAGCGGCACCAAGTACGAGACCGGCACCCAGGACAACTACCGCATCCAGGGCCTGACCGGCACCGACGCCCGCAACACCTACGGCATCGCGCAGAAGCTCGCCCTGGACAAGAAGGACTTCCAGGGGATCAGGGACGCCTACGAGTTCGACCCGGTGGCCGAGAAGTACATCAAGGTCGACCCGATGAACGAGGCCCGCTGGTACCCGACGCTGACGACTCTGTCGGACGGCAAGATCCTCAGCGTCTCCGGGCTCGACGACATCGGGCAGCTGGTGCCGGGCAAGAACGAGGTGTTCGATCCGGCCACCAAGAAGTGGACGTATCTGAAGACGGTCCGGCAGTTCCCGACCTACCCGGCGCTGTTCCTGATGCAGAACGGCAAGGTCTTCTACTCGGGGTCCAACGCGGGGTACGGACCGGACAACGTGGGCCGTGAGCCGGGCATCTGGGACGTGGACAGCAACAAGTTCACCAAGCTCCAGGGGCTCAGCGACAGCAAGGAGATGGAGACGTCCGGCACGGTGCTGCTGCCGCCGGCGCAGGACGAGAAGTTCATGGTGATCGGCGGCGGCGGGGTCGGCGAGTCCAAGGAGTCCAGCAACAAGACGCGGCTGATCGACCTCAAGGACAAGAACCCGACGTTCACCGACGGGCCGACGCTGGAGAAGGGCACGCGGTATCCGCAGGCGTCGATCCTGCCGGACGACAGCGTGCTGGTGTCGGGCGGCTCGCAGGACTATCGCGGGCGCGGCGACTCCAACATCCTTCAGGCGCGGCTGTACCACCCGAACACCAATACGTTCGACCAGGTGGCCGACCCGCTGGTGGGCCGCAACTACCACTCCGGGTCACTGCTGTTGCCCGACGGGCGCGTGATGTTCTTCGGGTCGGACTCGCTCTACGCCGACAAGGCCGACACCAAGCCGGGCAAGTTCGAGCAGCGGATCGAGATCTATACGCCGCCGTATCTGTACCGGGACTCGCGGCCCTCGCTGTCGGGTGGTCCGCAGACGATCGCCCGCGGCGCGTCGGGGACGTTCACGTCTCCGCAGGCCTCGGCGATCAAGAAGGTGCGGTTGATCCGGCCCAGCGCGTCGACCCATGTGACCGATGTGGATCAGCGGTCGATCGCGCTGGACTTCACGACGTCCGGGAACAAGATCAAGGTGACCGTGCCGAAGAACAAGAACCTTGTTCAGTCGGGGTGGTACATGGTGTTCGTGGACGACGATCAAGGGACGCCTAGTGAGGCGCAGTGGGTGAAGGTGCCGTAGCGCTCCCGCGAGTGGTGGTCGGGTGCGGGAGCGCTGTGGCTGGTCGCGCAGTTCCCCGCGCCCCTAGGGAGTTGACGCCTTGGCCAGTTTCAAGGCATAGGTCGGCCACCACTCGCCTGCCTTCGGGCCGCCTTTGCACTCACCGTCGGATTCTCCCGGGCGCTTGACCCACAGGTATGCGTCGACCAGGTCGTCCGACGTCTTTGTCGTCGGGGTCTCGCCCAAGGCGCGGCCCGGGGGGTTGCACCAGCGTTCGTCCTCGTCGCCGCCCGTGTAGGGGCCGTTGCCGTTGCGGCTGGTGTCGATGACGAAGGGCTTGTTGCCGACCTTGCCGGAGAGCTGCTTGCCGTAGGCGACGGAGTCCTTGGTGGAGTAGAAGTTGGAGACGTTGACCGCGAAGCCGTCGGCCTCCTCGACGCCCGCCAGCTTGAGGGACTCGAAGATCTCGTCGGGGTGGCCCCAGCCCGCGTTGCCCGCGTCCAGGTACACCTTCGTGGACTTCAGGGATGTGAGCTTGGTGATCGCGCCCTTGAGGAGGTCGTAGCGCTCCTCGTGGAACTCGTCCGGGGTGCAGCCGTCGACCAGGTGCAGTACGGCGTCCGGCTCCAGGACGACCGTGGCCGGGCGGTCGCCGATGCCCGCGGCGACCCCGTCGATCCAGTCCCGGTAGGCGTCGCCGTCGGCGGCGCCGCCCTGCGAGTACTGGCCGCAGTCGCGGTGCGGGATGTTGTAGAGGACCAGGAGCGCGGTGCGGCCGGCCTTGTCGGCGGCCTCCGTGAAGCCCTGTGCCTCCTCCTTCGGGTTCTCCGGGCCGATCCACTCACCGGTCGGCTGCTCGGCGATCTTGCGGATCTGCTCGGCGTCCGCGTCCTTGCCGGACTTCGCGTACGCGGCCACCTGCTGGGCCGCGTTGCCGTCGGGGTTGACCCAGAACGGGTCGCTCTCCTTGGGCTGTTGAGTGATGGTGACGCCGGCGCCGTCCTTCTCGCCGTCGTCCGATGAGGAGGAACATCCCGCGATGATCAGTGCCGCCCCCAGCACTGTCGCGGAAGCCCTCACTCCGGCCCCCCTGCTGCCGTACATCCAACTCCCCCTTGGGTGCACCGTTCCAAGTGTCAATCCTGACATACGCCACGCCACGGCCACGAGATCGCCCGATCCTTGTCGGGGAGCTGTTACAGCACCCATGGTGGGGTAGGCGTGCGGCAGGGGCGGGCGTTCAGGGAAAGGGGAGTGCGCGGTCATGCACGACACCACCCGGGAGCTCCGGCTGGCGGCGGCGCTCGTGGAGGCCGCGGACACGCTCACCGAGGACTTCGAGGCGACGGTCCACCTGGGGCGGGTGGCCGACCGCTGCGTGGAGCTGCTGGCCACGCGGGCGGCCGGGATCATGCTCGTCGACGGGGAGCGGACGGTGGCGCTGGCGGGCGGCGGCGGGGCCCGGGAGGTCGCGCTCGATCTGCTGCGGGCCCAGTCCGACGGCGGGCCCTGTCTGGAGAGCCACGGCTCGGGGCGCCCGGTCACGCCGGTCTCCGTGCGGGCGGCACACGCGGACGCCCGCTGGCCGGCCTTCACCGATGCCGCGCTCGACCACGGCATCACGACCACGTTCGCGGTACCGCTGCGCCGGCACGGGACGGCGCTCGGCGCGCTCAACGTGTTCGCGGCGGACGGCGCCACCGACGTCACCGGTGGCTGGGAGCCGGAGGTGTCGGTCGCGCAGGCGCTCGCCGACGCGGCGGCCGTCGGGTTGGTCAACCACCGCGGGTTCACCCGGTACCGGACGCTGTCGACGCAGTTGCAGGAGGCGCTGTCCAGCCGGATCCGGATCGAGCAGGCCAAGGGCATGCTCGCCGAGCGCTGGAGCACCGGCACCGCGGAGGCGTTCACGGCGCTGCGCCGGTACGCGCGGCGCCGCCGGCTGTCCCTGGACCAGGTGGCCGGCGCGGTCGTCGACGGGGCGGTGGACGACGCGGAGCTGCGCGGCGGGACTCAGGGTCCGTCCGAGCAGGGGCAGTTGTAGAAGCTCGTACCACCTGCGTGGATGACCGAGAGCCACCGGTCGAGGACTTGGCGTCGAACCGCCTCTAGGCCCGGGCGCTCATCCGTTCTAGAGTCGTCTCAGACGACCCCGGCCCCCGGTCGGTACAAGCCTCCCGCGTCAGTCGCCGGGTTACTCCCGCAGCCCGTGCGCACGCGGTCGAGGACCGGCCCGGTCGACGGCTTTTTCGGGGGGAGCGGGTCGTCGACCGGGCCAGGTGCCACCTTGTCGAGCACGTGCCGTCATGCGAACATCCGTTCAGCGCAAGCCTGTTGCATCGCGTGGGGTCGCGGAGGGGGAACACGGCATGGCGTTCTGGCGGCGCGGGGACCGGCACGACCGTACGGAGGGCGCGGCGCCTCCGAGTTCACCGGACACGTCATTACCGGGGTCCTCGTCTCCGCGGTCGTCCTCTTCTTCATCGTCCGCGTCCACCTTCGACCCCCTCGACGGGCAGCCCGGCACCGAACCGCTCGCCACGCTGCGGAGCGGGGCCCTGCTGAGCGCCGTGGACCAGGCCAACGACGCGGTGGACGCCGCGCGGGGCGACTGGTACACCCTCGCCAGGAGCGCCGCCGTCCTCGGCCGGACCCAGGAGAAGAACGGCGACGCCGAACTCGCCGTCGCCGCCTACGACCAGGCGGTCCGGCTGTACAACGACAACTCCCGCGCCATGGGCCACGGCATCGAGGCCGCCACCGGGCTCGCCGTCCTGGTGGACTGCGCGGGCCGGGCCATGCTGCTCCACCACCGCCAGGACCGGCGCACGCTGGCGGACTCCGCCTTCGCCGCGGGACGTCTCTTCGCCGAGTTCCTCGCCCGCAACGAACTGACCGCCCCCGCCGCCCAGTTGCTCGGCCGCCGGACCGCGGTCGTGCAGCGCACCGGGCAGCCCCGCAGCGGCCTGCTGGATCCCGGGATCGTCTCCATGCTGGCCCCGCAGGACACCCTGCGCGAAGCCGCCTGGGCTCTGGCGGAGTACCTGGATCCACCGGGCCCGCACACCCTGGCCGAGGCACTGCGCGCCACCGGCGCCGGGACCGAGCCCTGGGCCACCCGTCTCGCCGACGTACTGACCGTGAAGGGCGGCCGCAAGGACATCCCCTGGTCGCCCACCCTGCGCGGCAGCCATCTCCCTTTCCTGCCCGAAGCCGCCGGTGCCGTCTCCCGCGCTCTCGACGGCGCCCCGGGCGCGGCCGGGGACGGCTGGCGTCTGCTCGGCCGGGAGATCCACATGTGCTACTCGGTGGCCTCCGTCCACGGCGAACTGCGTCTCTCCCTCGGCGACCACGCCGAATACTGGGGCGGCCTGCTGCTCGCCCTGGGCAAGGACGCCCTCCGCACCGGCCACACCGCGCTCGCCGCCGACTGCGGCAACTGGCTCCGTGGCGTGCTCACCCAGGCCCTCCCCTACGCCCTGTTCGCCCCCTGGAGTGACGAACTACGGGCGGGCGTCGAACAACTGCCGGGCTGAGAACGCCCGTTCAGGCACAGGGGTCACCCGCCTAGGCACAGGGCCGCCCGTTCAGAGACCGGTCCCCGTGAGATACGCGGACACGATCACGTTCGCCGTGTAGCTGCGGCTGGTCCGGTCGAAGGTGCCGCCGCAGGTGATCAGCCGCAGCTCGGCGCGGCCCGACTCCCGTTGCCCGTAGGCCTGTTGGGCATCGAAGCCGGTCCGGTTCAGCACAGTCACGTCGTCCACGGTGAACTCGGCGACCTTGCCGTCGGCACGGATCACCCGGATCGTCTCGCCGGGCTTGAGCGCGCTGAGTTTGTAGAAGACGGCCGGCCGGGTCTCGGTGTCGACGTGTCCCACCAGCAGCGCGGCCCCCTTGGCACCCGGCTTCGCGCCGGCCGCGTACCAGCCGACGACGCCCGCCTGGTCGAAGGGCGGCGGATCGATCGCGCCCTGCCCGTCGAGACCGCGGGCCACCACGGGTGCCTGCACGCCGAGGTCGGGGATGTCCACGCGCTGCGGCAGGGCGTCGCCCAACGGGCTTGCCGGGGGCGGTAGTTCGACCTCCGGCGGCCGTCCGACGGCGGCCATGTCGCCGGTGGTCGGCGCGGATATCCCCTGGCGTATGTCGGTGACCTGCCGTCCCCACAGCCACAGCCCGAGGAGCAGCAGCGCCCAGGCGACGCCCATCAGCAGCCGCCCCGAGCCGCTGGAACGCTCGTGGTCGGACATGGTCAGCCCGTTCCGCGGCTCCGGCGGGCGCCGAGCAGCGCCACGGCCGCGACGGCGATCCCGGCCAGCACCAGACCGGTCACCGCCTGCGCCGTACCGGGCCCGGCGGCCCGGGCGTCGGCGTCCACGGCGGCGAGGTGCGCGCTGCCGCCACCGCCCGCGTGGACGGGAGCGACGGGGGACGCGGGCGCGGTGGGCTCCGCCGTACCGCCGCCGACGGTGAACCTGCCCTTGCGCTCGGTGTCGCCGCAGGTGACCTTCACGTCGTAGCTGCCGGCGCTCAGTGCGGAACGGACGCGGGTCTCCCCGACGAGTGTGCCGTCGGCGCCGGTCAGCTTCGCGTCCGCGACGAAGGCCGCGGATACCGCCGTCGCCGTCTTCTGACCGCAGCCGTCCACGCGTACGGCGACATCGGCGCCCGGAGCCGGTGAGGCCGGGCGGATCGCGATGCCGCCGTCCTGCGCGTACGCCGTCGGGGTGAGGACGGCCACGAGTACCGCGGCCGCACCGAGAGTGACCTTTGCTGAACCCATCGTGAACCTCCAGATATCTGGAGACTCCTCCTCGGGAGCGGCCCCCGCATCCTCAGCGGGGTTCTGTTGCTCCGTACGGGTGCGCCGGGGTTTCAGATCCGGTCGACGAGGTCCGCGATCGAGTCGACGACCTTGGACGGCCGGTAGGGGAAGTCCTCGATCTGCTCCGGCCGGGTCAGGCCGGTCAGGACGAGGAAGGTCTGCATCCCGGCCTCCATGCCGGCCAGCACGTCGGTGTCCATGCGGTCGCCGATCATCGCGCTGGTCTCGGAGTGCGCGCCGATCGCGTTGAGCCCGGTGCGCATCATCAGCGGGTTGGGCTTGCCGGCGAAGTACGGCTGCTTGCCGGTCGCCTTGGTGATCAGCGCGGCCACCGCGCCGGTCGCCGGCAGCGCGCCCTCGGCGGAGGGGCCGGTCTCGTCCGGGTTGGTGCAGATGAAACGGGCGCCGGCGTCGATCAGCCGTACCGCCTTGGTCATGGCCTCGAAGGAGTACGTACGGGTCTCGCCGAGGACGACGTAGTCCGGCTCGTGGTCGGTGAGGATGTACCCGATGTCGTGCAGGGCGGTGGTCAGACCCGCCTCGCCGATCACGTACGCCGAACCGCCCGGCCGCTGGTCGTCCAGGAACTGGGCGGTGGCCAGGGCCGAGGTCCAGATCGACTCGACCGGCACGTCCAGGCCCATGCGGCGCAGCCGGGCGTGCAGGTCGCGCGGGGTGTAGATCGAGTTGTTGGTGAGCACCAGGAAGGGCTTGCCGGACTCGCGCAGCCTCTTCAGGAAGGAGTCGGCGCCGGGGATCGGCACGCCCTCGTGGATGAGCACACCGTCCATGTCGGTGAGCCAGGACTCGATGGGCCTGCGGTCTGCCATGTGCGTGTCTCCTGGCGTTGCGTACGAGCGTGAGCCGGTGGCGCCGGAACCGCGCTGTGCCGACGCCCCCAGCCTAGGCCTTGCCGCAAGTCAGGACTCTGCCCCGGCGGCCGCTCAGCTGCCGGTCGCGGACTTCCAGTCGTCGACGTACGACGTGAGGTTCTTGTCGATGTCGTTCCAGTCCGGCGCGAAGATCTCCACGCCGTCCATCAGCTTGGTGAGCGCGACGGCGTTGGCGTCGACGGCCTTGACGTCCGTGCGGGCGCTGAAGCCGCCGCCGATCTCGCTGACCTGCTGCTGGGCCGCGCGGCTCAGCATGAAGTCGAGGAGCTTCTTGCCGTTCGCGCTGTGCGGCGCCTTGGTGACGAGGCCGGCGGCATAGGGCAGCGCGAACGTGGTGGGCTTGCCGCCCGCCTTCGCCGGGAACCAGATGCCGAGGTTCGGCATGGTCTTGGACTGGGCGTAGTTCATCTGCACATCGCCGTTGGCGACCAGCAGCTCGCCCTTGTCGACCTTGGGCGCGAGCTTGCCGGTGGAGGCGGACGGACCGACGTTGTTGGACTGGAGCTTCTTCAGATAGGCGAGGGCCGCGTCCTTGCCGCCGAAGTCGTGCATCGCCTTGATCAGTACGGCGGTTCCGTCACCGGCGACACCGGGGGTCGAGTACTGGAGCTTGTTCTTGTACTTGCCGTCGAGCAGTTCGTCCCAGGTCGTCGGCGGCTGCTTCAGCTCCTTCTTGTTGTAGACGAAGGCGAAGTAGTTGTTCACGACGGAGGTCCACGTCCCGTCGGCGGACTTGTCGGCGCCGCTGACCGACTCGGCGCCCTTCGGCTCGTACTTCTGCAACAGGCCCTTGCCGTCGGCCTGCTGAATGAACGGCGGGAGGGTGACCAGTACGTCGGCCTGCGTGTTGCTCTTCTCCCGCAGGGCGCGCTGCACCACCTCGCCGGAGCCGCCCTCGACGTACTCGACCTTGATGCCGGTCTGCTTCTGGAAGTCCTTGAAGACGGTGTCGTACCAGCCGTCGCCGTTCTCGCCCTTGAGGCCGTCGGCGCTGTAGACGGTGACGACCTTCTCGTCGGAGGCGGCCGAGGTGCCACCGCAGGCGGAGAGCAGCGGGGTGGCGAGGAGGGAGACGGCTACGGAGATCTTGAGTGCGTTTCTGGGCATGGCGAGGCTGACTCCTTGCGTCGGTAGGGGTGTTGGATCAGCGGTACGAGGCTTTGGTACGGACTCGGGAGACGGCGAACAGGGCGATCAGGGTCGCCGCCATGAGGACGACCGCGACGGCGGAGCCGGTGAAGAGGGCGCCGCGGTCGGTGGCCGCGTAGATGAGGACGGGCAGCGGGGTCCAGTCCGGCGGATAGAGCATCATCGTGGCGCTCAACTCGCCCATGGACAGGGCGAAGCAGAGGCCGGCGGCGGCGGTCAGCGAGGGCAGCAGCAGCGGCAGGCGGACCCGCCACAGCACGTAGGCGGGCCGGGCGCCGAGGGAGGCGGCGGCCTGCTCGTAGGCCGGGTCGAGACGGGTGATCGCCGCCGACACCGACTGGTAGGCGAACGCGGTCACCAGCACCGTGTGGGCGAGGATCACGATCCACCGGGTGCCGTTGAGGAGGAGCGGCGGCTTGGAGAAGGCGACGAGGACCGACAGCCCTACGACGACGGACGGCACGGCGACCGGGAGCACGAACAGGGCGTCCAGGAACCGCCGTTGGCCCTTCTTCAGGGCCGCCCCGGCCAGCGCGGCCCAGGTGCCGACGGTCAGCGCGAGCACGCTCGCGGTGAGGGCGGTGACCAGGCTGGTGGTGAGCGCCTGGAGGGCCTCGCCGCGGGTGGCAGTGCGGTAGTTGGCGGTGGTCAGGTCGGAGGGCAGGACGCCGGACCAGTGGGTGGCGAAGGAGGCGCCGAGGACGACGAGGAGGGGAAGGGCGAACAGGGGCAGGAACAGCACGAGAAACACCGCCCACACCGCCCACTTGGCCCCGCGGCTATGCACCAGCACGACGGCTCACCACCCGGTAGAGGCCGTAAAGACCCACGGAGATCAGGACGTTGATGACGGCGACCACACAGGCGCCCGGGTAGTCGGACTCCAGGATCGCCTTGCTGTAGACGAGCATCGGCAGGGTCGTGACCCCCTTGGCGCCGGTGAACAGCACGATCCCGAACTCGTTGAGACACAGCACCAGTACGAGACTCCCGCCGGCGGCCAGCGCGGGCAGCGCCTCCGGCAGGATCACCTGCCGGACGATCCGGGGCGCGCGGGCACCGAGACTCGACGCGGCCTCCAGTTGCGCGGTGTCGAGCTGCGAGAACGCGGCGAGCAGCGGGCGCATCACGAAGGGCGTGAAGTAGGTGACCTCGGCGAGCAGCACGCCCCACGGGGTGGTCAGGAACTGGAAGGACCCGATGATGCCGGTCGTGCCGTAGATGAACAGCAGGGCCAGCGTGATGAGGAAGGAGGGGAAGGACAGATACACGTCGATGAACCGCGCCACGCCCTTGGCCCCCGGGAAGGGCACGAACGCGATGACCAGGGCGAGCGCGAACCCGAGCACGAGACACCCGACGGTGGACGAGACGGCGATCCAGACGGTGGTCCAGAGGGCATGCCGGAACGCTTCCGAGGCGAAGACATCGGAGTAGGGCTGGAGGGAGGTCCCACCGGAGTCGGGCTGGAAGGACTGCTGGACGACGAGGGCGAGGGGGTAAAGGAAGAAGAGGGTGAGGAGGACGACAGGGGGAACGGCCCACAACGACCTTCTAAGCATGGGTGGCTCCGGCCGTCAGCAACACCGCGTCCTCGGGGGCGAAGTGCAGGGTCACACGGTCCCCCAGGGCCGGTGGGTTCCTCAGTTCCCGCAGGTCCGCCATGACCCGGTGGCCCTCCACCTCGACGTACAGGCGGTGGGTGGGACCGCGCCACTGGATCTCGCTCACGGTTCCGGTCAGGCGGTTGGGACCCTCCCCCAGCCCGACGAGATGCGGCCGGACGCACAACGTGGCCCGCGCACCCGGTGCCACACCGCTCGTGTCGGTCTTGATGTCGGTCTCGCCGAACCGTGCACCCGCGTCCCCCACCGTCACCGGCAACAGGTTCGCGTTGCCCACGAAGGAGGCCGTGAACTCGGTCCTCGGCACCCGGTAGAGCTCCTGGGGCGTCCCGCAGTCCTGGAGCCTGGCCTTGTCCATAACGGCGATCCGGTCCGCCAGCGTCAACGCCTCCACCTGGTCGTGCGTGACGTACAGGATCGACACGTCCGGCAACTCCCGGTGCAGCCGGGCGAGTTCGGCCAGCATCCCGGACCGCAGCTGTGCGTCGAGCGCGGACAGCGGCTCGTCGAGGAGCAGCACCTCCGGCCGTATCGCCAACGCCCGTGCGATCGCGACGCGTTGCTGCTGTCCGCCGGACAACTCCCGAGGATGCCGGCGCGCGTACGCCGCCATGCCGGTCATCTCCAGCGCCTCCCCCACCCGCGTGCGGATCTCGTCGCGGGCGACCCGGCGGGCCTTGAGTCCGAAGGCGACGTTGTCCTCGACTCGGAGGTGCGGGAAGAGGGCGTACTGCTGGACGACCATCCCGATGCCCCGCCGGTACGGGGGCAGGTCGGTCACGTCACGGTCGCCGAGGAACACCCGCCCGGAGACGGGCCGTACGAACCCGGCGACCGCCCGCAGCGCGGTGGTCTTGCCGGAGCCGGACGGCCCGAGCAGCGCCATCACCTCGCCCGGCCCGACCGTGAGGTCGAGCGCGTCGAGGACGACGTTGCCGTCGTAGGCGACCGTGACGGAGTCGAAGCGGATGCCGCTGGTCATGCGAGCACTCCGGGCAACTGCCCCACACCGTCGAGCACTTGGGTCGCCCCGGCCGCCCGCAGCGCGTCCGCGTCGTGCGCGCCGGTCAGCACACCGACGACCACACCCGCCCCAGCCCGGACCCCGCTGAGCATGTCGTACGAGGTGTCGCCGACGACGGCGATCTGCCGTACGTCGTCCGCGGCAGCCGTCCGCAGGAACGCGCTGAGCACCATGTCCGGGTACGGCCGCCCCCGGCCCCCGGCGTCGGCGGGGCACAGGGTGAGGGGCACGAGGTCCTGCCAGCCGAGCGCGGCGAGGATCGCGTCCTGCGTGGTGCGCGCGAAGCCGGTGGTCAACACCACCGTGAGTCCACGGGACTTGAGTGTCTCGATGGTCTCGCGGGCGCCGGGCAGGGCCGCGACCCGGCCGCCGTCGACGAGTTCGGCGTACGCCGCCTCGAAGGCCTTGTTGGCCGCCTGGGCCTTGGCCTCCTCGCCGAACAGGTGCCGGAAGACGGAGATCTTGGACTCGCCCATCGTGGCGCGGACGTAGCCGATCATCCGGTCGGGGTCGGCGTCGAGGTGGCGGGCCGCCGCCGTGAAGGCCTGCTCGACGAGGCCGCCGTCGGCGACGGTGGTGCCGGCCATGTCGAGGACGACGAGACGGATGTCGGGCGTACGGATGTCATCGGTGCGGTCGGTCATGTCGGGTGTCACCAGCCCAGTTCGTTGGCGGTCGTTTCGGCGATGGCGGGCGAGCAGGTCATGCCGCGCCCGCCGGGCCCGGTCACCAGCCACACCCCGTCGCGCACCTGCTCCCGGTGCACGACCCGGCCCGGTTCGGTGCACTGCGCGTACACCCCGGCCCAGCGGCGCCGGACCTTGGGGAGCGGGCGGCCTAGGAGGGATTCGACGACCTCGGTGAGGTGGTCGTAGGGGTCTTCGAGGGTGTCGAAGGCGAAGGGGTGCTCGTACTCGTGGGTGTCGCCGATGGTGAGACCGCCGTCGGCGCGCTGGACCATCAGCAGTTGCATACGGTGCTCGGCGGCCGTCGGGGCCTGCGGCTGCCGGGAGTTGAGCGCGTCCAGGGCCGGGGAGGCGTAGGCCGGGTAGTAGCGGAAGCTGTCGGCGTCGGCGACCGAGGTGGTGAGCGGTTCGCCCAGTGGCTCGGTCTGCATCATCTGCAACCGCACGCGCCGCACGGGCAGTTCGGGCCCGGCGAGCTCCCGCACCAGGCCGCCGAGCCAGGCGCCGGTGCACAGCAGCACGGCGTCGGCGGTGTGCACGTCGCCGTGGTCGTCGCGGACGGCACCGGGGCCGACCACCTCGCGGACCTCGCGGCCGGGCAGGAAGGTGTAGTTCGGGGACTTCGACTTCGACAGCTCAGCACGCAGGGCGAGTTGGGCGGTACGGGGTTCGACGGCCGCGTCGCGCTCGCAGTACAGGGCCGCGTCGAACTCGCCGCGCAGGGCGGGGTTGAGGGCGCGGGCCTCGCCGGGCGTGAGCAGCTTGTGTCCGCGGGCGGCGGAGTCGGCGCGGGCCACGGCGGCCTCGGCCACGGCGAGTTCGTACGCGCCGCGCAGCGGGGTCAGTGACCCGTTGGCCCGGAACCCGAGGCCGGGCACGCGCTCGCCGATGCCCTCCCACAACTCCCGTGCCCGCAGGGCGGTTTCGAGCTCCTCCCCACCGGCGCGCCCGCTCACCCAGATCTGCCCGAAGTTGCGCAGCGATGCGCCGCGGGCCTCGGCCTCGCGCTCGATCTGCACGACCTCGTGGCCGCGTTCCACTGCCTGCCAGGCGTGCATGGTGCCCACCACGCCTGCTCCTACGACTGTCACTCTCACGTCGGTCACGCTCCTCGCGCACGGGGAACCGGAAGGGTCCGGCTGACAACGAGAGCCTGAACGAGCCATCACGATTGGGCTAGACCCGTTATCTATTCGTGATATTCAAGGAGAGGAGGTGAGGGGGTGGCTTCAGCCGCGGAGGTGGGTGGTGAAGGAGAACCGGTCCCCCCGGTACAGCGACCGCACCCGCTCCAGCGGCCGGCCCTCGGTGTCCCGTGAGACCCGGTGGATCAGCAGCATCGGAAGGGCCGGCGGGGTGCCGACGAGGAGGGCCTCGCGGGGGGTGGCCAGCACGGTCTCGATGCGTTCGTCGGCGTCGCCGAAGCCGATGCCGCGCTGGTGGAGGTAGCCGTAGAAGGAGGAGTCGGGCTCGAACTCGGTGTCCAGGTGCGGGAGTCGGGCGACGGCGACGTAGGTGCTCTCCAGGCCGACCCGTTCGTCGTCGGCGAGCAGCACGCGCTCCAGGTGCCAGACGGGTTCGCCGCGCTCAAGGCCGGTCTCGGCGGCGAGGGCGGCCGGGCAGGGGAAACGGTCGAGGGTGACGAGGCTGCGGCCGGGGGTGCGCCCCTGGCGCCGTACGCCCTCCGTGTAACTGGCGAGGGAGAGCGGCTGGGCGAGCTTGGGCCCGGCGACGACCGTGCCGCGCCCTTGCCGGCGCAGCTTCCCTTCCAGCACGAGTTCGCGCAGCGCCTGCCGGACGGTCTCGCGGGCGACCCCGTACTGCTCGGACAGATCGCGCTCGGTGGGGATGAGGCCGCCCTCCCCCAACTCACCCACGAGCTGGTCGATCCGCGCCTTCACCGCGTAGTACTTCGGAATCCGGCCGTGCTCCGGAATGCCGGAGCGGACGGGGGCGCCGGGGGCCTGGTCGTTCGGGTAGTCCACGCGAGGATCGTCGCAGACGAGGCCTGCGGCGTGCTTCGGCGGTGTCGGTTGGCTTGCCGCCGGCTTGGGCGGCACCCATGCCTTGCGGCGGGATTCGGCGGTGCCTCTGGCTTGCGGTCCGCTTCAGCGGTAGCCGCGTCGCGGCCGGTTTCAGCGGCGCCGCCACGCCCTCCGGGTCAGCAGCAAGGTGCCCGCGGTCGTGAGAAGGGCGGCGACCGTCGCGAGGGTTCGGTGGGGGGTGCCGAGGCCGGTGCGGGCGAGTTCTTCGGCTTCCCGAGTGAAGGGGAGGCCCTCGTCGCGGCGGGTGGCGGGGGCGGAGGGTTCGGCCGGGTCCGAGACGGAACCCGTGGGGTCAGAGGCGGCGGGGTCGGACTCGACCTCGAAACGGTAGTCGTTCGACTGCCCGACCCAGTCGCCGTCCTCGTCGTGCCGCTGGACGACGGCCGCGTTCACGGTGACGCCGTCGGGCGCCGCGTCCGAGGTGAACGCGAGCCTGACCTTGACGGTGACGGTCCCGCGCGGGCCGACGGTGAACCCCGCGAACCCGTCGTCGAAGGCCCCCACCAACTCGTCCTCGTCACTCACCTCGAACCGCACGGGATGCGGCCGCTCACCCTCGTAGAAGTCCAGCCGTGCCTGCGCCGGCCTCAACGCCCGCGCCCCGTCGACGAGCACGACGACCGGGTGGACGTTCGTGCACGTCCGGGCGGTGGTGTTGGTGAGCCGCAACTCCCAGAGGCCGTATCCGCCACCGGCTTCGTAGGTGGCGGGGCCGTCCTGGATGCGGGTGGTGAGGGGGAAGCGGGCGGCTTCCGCACAGGTGGGCGCCGCCACGGCGGGTGGTGCCGCGGAGAGGGAGAGGAGACCGGCGGCCGCTGCAAGGCAGAGGGAGACAGGCGTGCACAGTCGCATGGACAGGTGACCCTGCCGGGTGAGGGCGGGTGGGCGGCGGTGGCGCTCCGGGGGCGGGCGGAAAACCGTTCGTTCGGCGGATGCCGGGGCTGTTCGGTCAGTGGACGGCGGGGGCTTGCCCGGTCGGCGGGTGCCGGGGATGTGCCGGGCCGGCGGCTGCCGGGCAGCAACAGTGACGCCGGGGGCTGAGGAGCCGTGCCGACCAACCAGGGTGCCGACCAACCGGGGCGTAGACCAACCGGGGTGCCAGGGCCCGCCCCGGCGACCAGCGCACCCGACCCTGCCGAACCGTCGGAGACATCACGCGTCGGCGCGCCCGAACAGCGGTGCCAGTACGAGCTGGGCGGCGCCCTCGGCCACCTCGCCGGAGACGGCGCGTACCGGGACCGCGGGCTCGCCGACTCGCCGGGCGCGTTCGTCGAGGACGGCACGGACGCCTCGTACGAAGGGTTCGGGGGTGGTGGTGACGGTACGGCCGCCGAGCAGGACGAGGTCGATGTCGAGCAGGGCGACGAGGTTGCCGGCGCCGGTGCCGAGGACACGGGCCGCCTCCGCGAGGTCGCCGCGCGCCACCGCGGCCAGGCACAACGCCTCGACGCAACCGCGGTTGCCGCAACCGCACAGCGGCCCGTCCAGCTGAACGACCTGATGCCCGAACTCGCCCGCACCGGTGCGGGCGCCCCGATGCACGGCACCGCCGATGACGAGGCCGGCCCCGAGCCCCGTACCGAGATGCAGGTAGGCGAAGGACCCGCGCTCCCCGCCGACGGCGAGTCCGAGCGCGGCGGCGTTCGTGTCCTTGTCGACGGCCACGGGCACCCCGAGCCGCCGCGCGAGCGCGTCCCGCAGGGGGAACCCGTCCCACTCGGGGAACCCGGTGACGCGGTGCAGGACTCCGCGGGAATGGTCGAGGGGGCCCGGGAGGGCGACGCCGACGCCGAGCACCGGGCGGATCTCGGTGCCGGATGCGGGGCGGACGCCGGTGCCAGAGCCGGCGCTCGTGCCACTGCCAGAGGCTGTGCCGGTGCCGGTGTCGATGCCAGAGTCGGTGCTCATACCGGTGCCAGAGCCGGTTCTCGTACCGGCTCCATCCCCAGACCCAGCCCCAACCTCAGACCCAACCCCAACCCCAGACCCAGACCCAGCCCCGACCCCCGCACCAAGCCCCCATCCACCCCCGCCCCCCACCAACCCCTCCACCTCCCGCGCCACCGCCCCCAGGACCGCCTCCGCCCCCGCCCCCAGATCCAGCGAAGCGCGCCGCTCCCCGACCACCGCCCCGGTCAGATCGACCAGTACCGCCCGCAGCTCGTCGCGGTCCAGGTGGAGTCCGACCGCGTGGCCCGCCTCCGGCACCAGGCGCAGTACGGTCGCCGGTTTGCCGCCGGTGGAGGCGCGGCGGCCCGCCTCGGCCACCAGGCCGTCGTCCCGCAGCCGGGCCGTGATCTTGCTGACGGCCTGCGGGGTCAGCCCGGTGCGCTCGGCGAGTTCGAGCCGGCTGATGCCGTCCGCACCGGCCGTCCGCAGCAGGTCCAGGACGAGCGCGGCGTTGTGACTGCGCAGGGCGAGCAGGTTCACACCCCCACGCGCGCCCACGCGCCCGCCCTCACGACCGCTCCCGCCACCCCCGTCACCCCCACCGCTCGCACCACTCGCACCGCCCCCAGCCGACAACCCGCCGCCGCCCAAGCCCTCCACACCGCCGCTCCTCGACCCGTCCACGCCCCCATTCTCCCCCGCGCTTGCACTTTGGCAACAGCGTTGCGAAAGTGGAGGCATGACTGCTACCGCTACTCCCCTCCGCGTGGGCCTGATCGGCTACGGTCTCGCGGGCTCCGTCTTCCACGCCCCGCTGATCGCCGCCACCGAGGGCCTCACGCTCGACACGGTGGTCACCTCGAACCCGGAGCGGCAGAAGCAGGCCCGCGACGAGTTCCCGGGCGTCGGCATCGCGGCCACGCCCGACGAGCTGTTCGCCCGCGCGGCCGACCTGGACCTGGTCGTGATCGCGTCGCCGAACAAGACGCACGTGCCGCTCGCGACCGCCGCGCTCGACGCCGGGCTCCCGGTCGTCGTCGACAAGCCGGTCGCCGGCACGGCCGCGGAGGCACGCGAGCTGGCGGCCCGGGCCGAGGCGCGCGGCCTGCTGCTCTCCGTCTTCCAGAACCGCCGCTGGGACAACGACTTCCGCACCCTCCAAACGCTGCTCGCCGAGGGCGAGTTGGGCGACGCGTGGCGTTTCGAGTCGCGGTTCGAGCGCTGGCGCCCGCAGTTGAAGGGCGGCTGGCGCGAGTCCGGCGACCCGGCAGAGATCGGAGGTCTGCTCTACGACCTCGGCAGTCACGTCGTCGACCAGGCACTCGTCCTCTTCGGCCCGGTCACGCGGGTCTACGCCGAGTCGGACATCCGCCGCGACGGGGCGCAGACCGACGACGACACGTTCATCGCGCTGACCCACGCGAGCGGTGTCCGTTCCCACCTCTACGTCTCCGCGACCACCGCCCAACTCGGCCCGCGTTTCCGGGTCCTGGGCTCGAAGGCCGGTTACGTGAAGTACGGCCTCGATCCGCAGGAGGCCGCCCTGCGCGAGGGCAAGCGCCCCGACACCACCGCCGACTGGGGCACGGAGCCGGAGGAGCTGTGGGGCCGGCTCGGTGCCGGTGAGTCCCCGCTGACCGGCGGCGGCACCCCCGTACCGACCCTCCCCGGCGACTACTCCGCGTACTATGCGGCCGTGACAAGGGCCCTCACCGACGGCGGCGCCAACCCGGTGACCGCGCTGGAGGCGGCGGCCGCCCTCGACGTCCTGGAGGCGGCGCGTCGTTCGGCCCGCGACGGAGTGGCGGTGACGCTGTGACGCACAACACCGGGATCACGCCGAAGTTCCAGCCGGAGATCACCCCGCCGCTGGAGGAACTGGAGGCGCAGGAACGCCACTTGGTGTTCAGCCGGTTCACCTTCGAGGACGCGTGGGCGCTCGGCTCGCTCCTGGTCGACCTGGCCAGGGAGCGGCAGGCGCCGGTCGCGATCGACATCCACCGCGCGGGCCAGCAGCTCTTCCACGCGGCGCTGCCGGGTTCGACACCGGACAACGACGCCTGGATCGCCCGTAAGCGCCGGGTCGTGGAGCGCTACGGCAGCGCCTCCTACCTGGTCGGTGCGCGGTTCCGGGCCAAGGGCACGACGTTCGAGGACTCCTCGCGCCTGGACCCGGACGAGTACGCGGCCCACGGCGGCTCCTTCCCGATCACCGTCGACGGCGTGGGTGTCGTCGGCTCGGTGACGGTGAGCGGACTGCCCCAGCTCCAGGACCACCGGATGGTGGTGGAGGCGCTGGAGGAATTCCTCAAGCGCTGACACTCCGTTAGGTCCGGGGATTATCGCGGGTCGCCCTCCGGTTGGGACCGCCGTAGAGCACACCGACCGGAGGGACCGCGACCATGACCGACTTCTTGAAGGAATGCGTCGGCCGCTACGGCATCTGGAGCATCGGCCTGCGCGCGGAGGAGCCCGGCCGGCGCGCCGAACTCGCGGAGGGCGTGGCCGAGTTGGAGCAGCTCGGCTTCGGTGCCGTCTGGCTCGGCAGCAACAGCACCGCCCGTAACGCCCTGCCACTGATCGAGGCCACCTCGAAGATCACCGTCGGCACCAGCATCCAGAGCATCTGGCAGGCCGAAGCGGCTTCGGCCGCCGCGGAGTTCACCGACGTGGAGGCGGCCCGCCCCGGCCGTTTCGTGCTGGGCCTCGGCGTCAGCCACGCCCGTCTCTCGGACCGCTACCGCCGTCCGCTCGCCGCGCTGAACGCCTACCTCGACGCCCTGGACGCGGCCGGCGTCCCCGCCGACCGCCGTCTCGTCGCCGCCCTCGGCCCGAAGGCCCTTGAGCTGACCCGCGAGCGCGCGGCGGGCTCGGTCCCGTACCTCGTCACGACCGAGCACACGGCCCACGCCCGCGAGATCCTGGGGCAATCGCCCCTGCTGGCCCCGGAGTTGAAGGTCGTCCTGGAGTCGGACCCGACCCGGGCCCGCACGCTGGCCCGCGGCAGTCTGGCCCCCTACCTCGGCCTCCCCAACTACACGAACAACTTCCTCCGCCACGGTTTCACGGAGGCGGACTTCACGGACGGCGGCAGCGACCGTCTCGTCGACGCGGTGTTCGCGTGGGGCGACGACGCCACGATCCGGGCCCGCGTCGACGCCTTCCACAAGGCGGGGGCCGACCATGTAGCCCTTCAGGTTATTGACGGCAACTCCCGCCAGTCCCTCCCGAGGGAGGCGTGGCGCCGCCTGGCGGCCCTACTGAAGTGAGGCGGGGCTTCAGCTTTTTAGGGGCGCGGGGAACTGCGCGACCAGCCACGCACGGTCTGCGGCCGACAACTCACCCGCACCACCCGCTGTTCCCCGGCCAACCCAGTGGAACGCCTACGCGTCCTTGAACTCTTGCCGCTGCCTGCCCAGACCGGCGATCTCCAGTTCCACGACATCTCCGGCCCGCAGGTACGGCTTGGGCTCGGGCTGCCCGAGGGCAACCCCCGCCGGCGTACCCGTGTTGATGACATCGCCGGGGTACAGCGTCATGAACTGACTGACGTACCGCACGACTTCGCCCACCGGAAAGATCTGCTCGGCCGTGGTCCCGTCCTGCTTCAGCTCCCCGTTGACCCACAGCTTCAGCGACAGGTCCTGGGGATCCGCCACCTCGTCCGCCGTCACGAACCACGGCCCGAGCGGATTGAACGTCTCGCAGTTCTTCCCCTTGTCCCAGGTACCGCCCCGCTCGATCTGGAACTCCCGCTCGGACACGTCGTGCGCCACCGCGTACCCGGCGACATGCGCGAGCCCGTCCTCCGCGGACTCCAGATACCGGGCCGTACGCCCGATGACGACCGCCAGCTCGACCTCCCAGTCGGTCTTCACCGACTTCCGCGGCACCAGCACGGTGTCGTTCGGGCCGATCACCGTGTCCGCCGCCTTGAAGAAGACGACGGGCTCGGCGGGCGGCTGGGCGCCGGTCTCGCGGGCGTGGTCGTGGTAGTTCAGCCCGATGCACACGACCTTGCCGATCCGCGCCAGCGGCGGCCCGATCCGCAGCCCCGCCGCGTCCAGCGCGGGCAGCTCACCGCCCTCCACCGCGGCCCGTATCCGGCCGAGCGCCGCCCCGTCGGCCAGCACCGACCCGTCGATGTCGGACACGACCCCGGAGAGGTCCCGCAGGACCCCCTCGGCGTCGAGCAGCGCGGGCTTCTCCGCTCCCGCCGTACCGACTCGCAGCAGCTTCATCGTCACCATCTCCCTCGATCGCGTGCGGTCGACCGATGGGTGCAGCCATCGGAGGACTGGTCGATCCTCCAAGCTCAGCGTGCGCTATGCAATACCTGGTTCACGTACTGGACCGTAGGCCTAGCGGTAGAGCACGGCCCGCTCGACGGCACTCCACGCCGTACTGGTCACCACGTACAGCGCGGCGGCCAGCGGCACCACCGCCACGGTGACGAGCGTGAAGAAGGACAGATACGGCATCGCCTTGCCGACGGCGCCGCCGACGGGGCTGTCGGCAGCGAGGCCGTCGGCGGTCAGCCGCTTGTTGCGTACGCAGCTGAAGGCGGCGATCACGGCGGCGACGAGGAACAGCCCGACGTACACGAGCCCCGCCGCCCCGAACACTCCGCCCCCGGCCAGCGCGTCGGCCCACCGCCCGCCGAGCGGAGCGGCGAACAGCCGGTGGGACAGCAGCGCGTCCCCGTCGGTCGAGAACAGCCGGTAGAGGAGGAAGAACGCCGGCAGTTGAAGAAGGCTCGGCAGGCACCCCGCCAGCGGTGACACCTTCTCCTCCGCGTGCAACTCCAGCACCGCCTGCTGGAGTTTCTCGGGCTGCTTCGCGTACCGCTTCCGCAACTCGGCGATCTGCGGCCGGAGTCGGGTCTGGGCCTGCTGCCCGCGCGCCGCGGCCCTGGACAAGGGATGCACGAGCAGTCGTACGAGGGCGGTGAACAGGACGATCGCGGCGGCGACCGCGGTGGCGCCGAACAACGGCTGGAGCAGATCGGCGAGTTGCTCGACGAGATGGGCGAACAGGTCGGTGAACACAGCGAAAACGGACATGGGTGAGCCCTCCGAGGGTCATGCCGGAATGGGTGACGACGGCATGGCGACCCACGAGGGCTGCTACGAAGGGGAGTTGCCCTACGCGAAGGTCGCCGGGAGGGCGTGTCCGGGGGCTCGGGGGCGGGTGCGCCCCCTGGCGTCGGGATCGCGTTGCGGCAGGAAGGCCGTACGCCGGGCCCGGTCGCGGATGGCCGTACGCACCCGAGTGGGCGGCACGGCGGGCGCGGAACGCGCGGCGAGCAGGGCACAGGCGGCGAGCGCGGACCCGACCGCGGCGGTCGCGGCGAGCGCGACGGTGGCGGTGAGGCTGCCGGTGTCGAGCAGGGCGAGTTGGAGCAGCAGGACGAGGAGGAAGGGGGCGAAAAGGGAGGCGGGACGCAGGGACGCGCGGTACCTGCTCATGCCCTCCCCCTTCCGTCGTACGAAATCCGTCGTACGGAATCCGTCGTGCGAGCTGAACTCCTCAGTGCTCCACCTGCCGTTATACAGGAACCGTCTCGATCGGCTCCAGCAGTCTCTTCGGCTTGAGGAGGGCGCGGCCGACCGGATCCGTCGGGTTCGGGTCGAGGCCGGGGCCCGGGACCATGACGACGTCCGCAACCGGTACGACGCCTCCGCAGGCGGGGCATTCGCCGTACGGTCCGAGTTCGGTGCCGCAGTCGGCGTGCTCGAAGCGGCGCAGTTGGGTGTCGCTGAAGTGCTCGCGGCCCCAGCGGCCCAGGGAGCGGACGGTCGGCCACAGGGCGATGCCGCGCTCGGTGATGACGTACTCGTCGCGCGGCGGCGACTGCTGGTAGCGCCGCTTCTCCAGGATCCCCTCCGTCGTCAGCATCTGGAGGCGGGCGGCGAGGACCGCGCGGGGGATGCCTAGGTGGGTGAGGAAGTCGTTGTAGCGCCGGACGCCGTAGAGGGCGTCGCGGATCACCAGGAGTGTCCAGCGCTCGCCGATGACCTCCAGGGCGCGGGCGATGGAGCACTCCTGGGTCGCGTAGTCCTTGCCGAGTGCCATGGCGTCCACTGTAGCGACTTTTCGACGTATCGGTTCAGTGAATGAACCTGCGATGCTACGGTGCTCCACATGACAAGGTTCAATGAACGAACCGTCGCCGGGTCCGAAGCGCCCGCCGAGGTGCCGACCGGTCCGACACAGGCCTCTGCCGAGGCGCCCCCGCGTCCCCGGGCCACCCTCGCCCTGACCAGCGCGGCGACGGCCGTGGCGCTGATGACGTACACCGCGCCGCTGATCACGCTCCCGGACACGGCGGCCGACCTGCACACCGCGGTCTCCGCGCAGGCGTGGCTCATCAACGGCACCCCGCTCGGCCTCGCCGCCCTCCTCCTGGTCGCCGGCAGTCTTGCCGACGACTACGGCCGCCGCCGGATCTTCCTGGCCGGCACGCTGACGCTGGGCATCATGACGGCGCTGGGCGCGCTGGCCTCCTCGACCTGGCTGTTCACGCTGGCCCGGGTCGCGCAGGGCGCGGCGAGCGCGGCCGTCCTGGCGAGCAGCCTGGGGCTGCTGGTGCACGCCTTCCCGAGCCCGCGGGGACGGCTGTACGCGACGGGCGTGTGGGGAGCGTTCGTGAGCGGCGGCATCGCGGTGGGCCCGGTGGTGGCGGGTGCGATAGGGAACTGGCGGATCTCGTACGTCGTCCTGGGCGCGGCGGCGGTGCTGGTGGCGGGACTGGCGACGCGGCGGCTGACGGAGTCGCGTTCACCGCGGGGCGGCCGCCCGGACATCCTGGGCGCACTGACCTTCGGGCTGGCGCTGGTCGCGCTGGTGGCCGCGCTCACGCTGGGCCGGGACGGCTGGCTGCGTCCGCAGGTGGGACTGCTGTTCCTGGCGTCCGTGGCCTTGTTGGCGGTCTTCACCCGCCTCGAACACCGCACCACCACCCCCATGATCGACCTCTCCCTCCTCCGCCACCGTCCCTTCCTGGCCTCGGCCGCGGGCGGTCTGTTCACGGGGCTCGCGGTGATCGGCCTGTTCAGCTTCATGCCGACCGTGTTCCAGCAGACGCTCGGCCTGTCCGGGATGGACACGGCGTGGCTGCTCCTGCTCTGGTCCGGCCTGTCCTTCGCGGTAGCCCTGCAGGCCAAGCGCCTCGCCGGCCGCGTCCCGGCCCGCCCCCAACTGGCCGTCGGCTTCGCCCTGCACGCGATCGGCGTCCTGACCATGCTGGGCGCGATCGACTCCGGCTCCTGGCAACGCCTGCTCCCCGGCCTGATCCTCAGCGGCATCGGCAGCGGCCTCCTCAACGCGGCACTGCCCCTCCTGGCGGTGGACTCCGTCCCGGCGGCGCGCGCGGCCATGGGCTCCGGCGCGCAACAGACCCTCCGCTACATCGGCTCCTGCGCCGGCGTCGCCCTGACGATCGCGATCGTCACGTCCTCGGGCGGCGGGTTGGGGCAGGGCGCGAATGTGGCGATGGTGGTGTCGGCGGGGTTGTCGGTGGTGGCGGTGGGGGCGGTGTTGGCTTTGCGGGAGCGGGCGTAAGGGCCGGTCGGTCCAGCGATGTCAGCTCGTCTCCGGGCATCGACGTGCCGGCCGTCTCACCGACGAGACTGAGCACCACCTTCACGAAAGCCTCCTTCCCGGAGCCAGGGGAAGTGGGAGTGGGAGCCAGTCGAGGGGCTGAGGCATCAGGGAGTGACGGCGGCGATCCATTCGGCGCCCTTCACCAGGAGCGGCCCGGCAACCTCGTCCGCGCCCGACACGTAGGCGGCCCAACGGAGTTCGTCGCAGGCGAAGAACGACTCGCCCCAACTGTCCACCCAGATACGCGCCGTACGGTCACCGGTCCGGGTCAGATCCCACCAGGCCCACCCCCGGGACTCGGACTCGGGATCGAACTCGTACAGCCATTCCTGCGCCCGCCACGACCCGCCACCGATCGCGGCGGCATACCGTTCGGCACCCACCTTCACGTACTCGGGAACCGGCGCCGAGGCCGCCCGGTCGGCGGCGACGAACCATTCGGGGAGCGTGTCGACAGGAGGGTCGCCTTCGTCGAACGGATGGGAGAGCGCGACCTGGAGGGCGGGGGCCAGTACTGAGCGCAACCTGGTGTCGAACTCCTCGGCGGGACAGGTGGTCCGCACGTCGAAGGCGGAGAGGACGGGGGGTACCGTCCGTGCCGCCGGCCGGTGCGACAGCCGGGCGCTCTCCTGCTCGATGTCCTCAGTCTCGTGAAACACGACAGCGCCTTCCCTCAGCCTTCCTGGACTACCCTGCCGGGATACTTTGCCACTTCTTCCCTGAACTCCTTGAGCATGCTGTCAGGGATCCCGTACAGGTCATCGCCCTTGGTGAGGTCGGAGATCTCCGGGCAGATCTTCTTGAGCTGTCTCCACTCCGCGTCGGTGAATCCGAGCCCGTCCGGCTGCTTCTGAGGTATGGCGAGCCTTCGGATCCGGTCGCGGAATTCCTCCGAGATCTGGAACTCCACGATCTGCCCGCCCGCACCGCGGTACTCGACCGTGTGCCTCATGTCCCCGCTCAGATTGACGTACAGGAATCCCTTGCCGGTGATGGTCACCTCACCGTTCTCACCGATGTGGATCCGCTGGCTCAGGGGATGATCCGTCTGCTTGCGGTATCCGAGGACCGTCTCCTCGCATTTCGGCGCGAGCCCGAGCGGATCGATCCAGGTGTGCGGGTTGTGCACATAGGTCGACGGGTTGGGAGCCGGGGCGAGGCCGAGCGGGTCCGGAGTGATGTAACGGGCGGTCTCCGGGTCGTAGTACCGGTGGTAGTTGTGGTGCAGCCCGGTCTCGGGGTCGAAGTACTGGCCCGGGAACCGCAACGGGGTGTACGTGCTGCTGTCGGACGCCCAGGACGTCGTACCCCACAGCGTGCTGTGCGCACGCCAGGCGATGTGGCCGGTCTCGTCGACGAGTTCGGTCGGAGTGCCTACGACATCGGTGACGATCGTGAAGAAGCGGGAGTCGATCTCGTCCTGTGTCGCGTCGTCCACGCCGACGCGTTCGGTCTGTGCGATCGGGTGCTGCCCCTGGTGGTCCCAGGTGAGGGTGACCGGATGGGGCAACTCGGCTGCCACCGTGCTCTGTTCGCACAGGATCGCGCCGTCCCAGGTGAACTCCGTCTGTTCGACGACGGTGTCGCCGTCGGCGGCCACGCGTTGTTTGGCTGTGCGGCGCCCGAGAGGATCGTAGAGGTAGCGCCACCGGGTTCCGTCGGGCGTGACGACGGATGTGAGTCGGTCGTCGGAGTTCCAGGTGTAGTGCCAGGTATCGGGTGTGCGGGACAGCCGGGTCTTCCGGCGCGAGGTGATCCGGCCCGCCGCGTCGTGCTCGTAGCGGACGCTGCCGGCCCGGGTGAGGCGTGTGCCCGCGTACTCGCGCTCCCCCATGACCTCGTGACCGGGATAGGCGGCGGTCCAGGACGCCGTGCTCTGATTGCCGACGCTGTCGTAGGCATAGCGCTCGGTCCGGTCGGCGGCACTGACCGCGGTGACGCGGCCCGCGGCATCCAGGTCGAAGTGACGTGTGCCGCCGCGCAGTTCGTCGACACGGGTCAGACAGCCGTCCGCGCGGTAGCTGTAGTCACGCCGCTGAACGCTCTCCCCCTGGGGACCCAGCACGGACTGAGAGGTGAGACGTCCTTCCGCGTCGAAGGCGTTCGACAGCGTGAGCGTGTCTCCGACGAGGCGGGTGAGCAGACGGTCGGCGGCGTCGTACGTGAAGTCGATGCGGCGACCACCGGCGGTCATCTCGACGCAGCGCCCTGCCTCGTCGTACTCCCACCGGCTGACCGCCCCCGTGGGAGTGGTGCGGCTGGTCCGCCGGCCCAGCACGTCGTATGTGTACCTGGAAGTACGCCCGTTGACCGTCTCCGCCAACAGGCGCCCTGCGACGTCGTGTTCAAGAGTGAGCGTGGAGTCGGCGCCGGCGGCCGCGACCAGGCGCCCCGAGGCGCTGTAGGAGAAGTCGACGACCTCGTCATCGGCGGTTCTCCGAATGACCTGACCCAACACGTTTCGCTGGAAGGCGGTCGTCTGACCCAGCGCGTTGGTGAAGGTCTCCAGGCGGCCCGCGGGGTCGTGGGTGTAAGAGACGGTACGGCCGTCGAAGTCCGTCTCGCCGACCAGGCGTCCGGCGGCATCGTATGCGTACTTCCAGGTCAGCCCCTGGGGATTGGTCACCCCGGTGAGGCGCAACTCGGAGTCGTAGGCGTACGTGTACCGCACGCCTCCCGGGCCGGTGCGGCTCGCGGGAAGGTCGAAAGGGGCGTACTCGAAACGGGTGACCGCGTTCATCGCGTCGGTCCGGGCGACGCGGTTTCCCTCCGCGTCGTAACTCCACGACTCCGTGGTGCCATCGGCTGCGGTGCGCCGGGCGAGCCTGCCCTCCACGGTCCATTCCTGCCGTGTCACGTTGCCGAGCGGGTCGGTGATCGTGACGGACCGGCCGAAGGCGTCGCGTTCCAGAGAGGTGCGGGCTCCGAGAGGATCCGTGATCTCGGTGAGGAGTCCGGCGCGATCGCAGCGGACGCGTGTGGTGTTGCCCAGTGCGTCGGTGACGGAGGCCAGGTGTCCCGACGCGTTGTAGGTGAAGCGGGTGGTGGCTCCCGCCGGGTCCGTGACGGCGGTCCGGTCGCCCTTGTCGTCGTATTCCTGGCGCCAGACGGCTCCGTCCGGTCCCGTGATGGTCATGGGCAGACCGAGCGCGGTGTACTCGGACGTCGACTCACGGCCGTCCGGACGGGCCACCGCGACGACCTGGCCGCTGTCGCTGTAGCGGTACCCGGTGGTGTGGCCGAGCGGGTCGGTCACCGAGACGAGTCGGAGGTGGTCGTCCCACTCCCGCGTCGTGACATTGCCGAGCGGGTCGGTCTCGCTGATCAGGCGCAAGGACTCGTTGTGCTCGTAGACCCGCGTATGCCCGAACGAGTCGGTCACCCGGGTGGTACGGCCGACGTCGTCATAAGTGAGCGTGGAGGCCAGGGCGTTGCCCGTACCCCCGGTGGCCACGACCCGGCCGTGCTCGTCGTAGGCGTACCAGTACGTGGTGTCGTTGCGGTCGGTCCACGAGGTGATCCGGCCGTCGGCGTCGTAGGTGTAACGCATGGGCAGGCCCGAGGAGTTGGTCTCCTCGGTCAGCCGGCCCCGCTCGTCGTAGCCGAAGCTGACCAGCGTCGTGCCGGAGCCTCCCGGAGCGGACGGGTCGAGCAGGCGCAGGCCGGTGACGCGGGAGCGAGCGCGGTCGTGGTCGATCGCGATGCGGTAGCCGCCGGAGTGGACGACCCCGCGCGGGATGTCGCCTTCCGCGTACTCGACGGTGACGCGATTGCCGTTGCGGTCCTCGATGTGCTGCAGCGGCAGGTCGACCGCGGTGTCGCCGGCGGCGGCGACCGGGCTGTGGAAGACATGGACCAGACCGGAGTCGGGGTCGGTGACCCGGACCCCGCCGTCGACCTCGCCGTCCCAGGAGAGCAGGAGCCGTGAGCCGGGCGTCTGCGGCCGGACGGGTTCGTTCGTCTCCGGGTCCGGGACGGGGAAGCACAGCCGGGCCCCGTCCGCCGCCGCGAACACGAAGCCGGTCTCGTCCGCCTGCACCCGCTGGTCCAGCGTCGAGGCCCACGACGGACCGAACCAACCACCCCAGCGGTACGAGGAGTTGTGGGTGCGTTCCAGGATCAGTGGCAGCACACCCGGCAGGGACACGTCGACGCGCGGCAACGCCATGTCGCCCGTCGCCACGTCGATCGGGTCGCGCACGAACGTCTTGATCATGTTGCGGATCGAGGCGGGCAGCTTGTTGAACTCCGGGTTCAGGCTCAGCCGTTCGAAGGTGGCGCAGTTCAGCTTCAGGCCCTTGGCGAGCTGGGCCAGGTCCGCCGGTTTGAGCGCCTTCAGGCCCTTCCCCAACGCCTTGCCGAGCACGCCGAACCCGATCCCCAGAACCGCGCCCTCGGCCAGGATCCCGGCCAGCTTCCCGGGGTCCTTGAACGCCCCCGGATCCTTCAGCAGCGTCTCGAACGCCGAGAACTTCGCGCCCTCCTTGGCCATCCTGGCCACCTCGGACACACCCCGGATCTCCTTCAGCGCCTTGAGCGCCCGCTCCACACCTCGGATGACCTCCATCACCCCGCGGATGACGGACCCCAGCGCGGTGCCCTCCTCCTCGATCCGGGCGATCAGGGCGACCACCTTCAGCGCCCGCTCGCCCGCCACCAGGGTGGCCGCCACCGAGGAGGCACCGGCGGTGAGGATGTCGAGGGCCAGACCCGCGATCTCGAACTCGACGATCTCCGCGAGGATCACGCCGATCTCGGAGAGCAACTCGTGTGCCTTGTCGGCGAATTCGTCCAGCGCCTTCGCACCCTCACGCAGGGAGTGCGCCATCTCGGACGCGTTCTTGCGCGTCGCCCTGGCCCGCTTGTTGAACGCCTTGGCGGCCTTGCCCTCCCACTCGACGTCCACCAGAGCCTTGCGCGCGGCCTCGGCGGCGTCGTCCAGGCCGGTGGCCAACTGCCGCCACTTCTTTGCTATTTCCCGCACGCCGTCCGGGTCCACCGCCGGATCGCTGATGCCCAGGAACTCCAGGCCGCTGGCGACCGAATCGCCGAACATGTGGTTGAACTTGTTGATGTAGTGGAAGGGGTTGAGGTCGACCATGACGTCGCGGCTCAGCCCTTCTCGGCCTGCGCCGCGGCGGCCAGCAGCACGTCGAGCAGGTCGAAGGCGTCGGACACGTCGCCCATCAGCTTCGCCTCCCCCTCCCACTCCTCGTGGAGTCGTCCGGTCAGCTCGGCCAGGGTGGTCATGCCCTCACGTATCTCGTCCGTCGCGCTGAGCAGCGCGCCGAGCGCACCCAACGCGCCCAGGTCGTGCGACTGCGCCCTGAACTCCTGCAACGGCTTCGCCGTGTGCTGCTCCACCCGCCGCAGCCCCGAGGCCGCCTTGTGCAGAGAAGCAGCTTCTTTCTTCAGGTCCGACACCCGAACCAGCCCCCGTACGTCATCACTTCACTCTGTGCACATGCCAACCCCACGACACTAGGGAGGGCGATTATGCGAGAGGTATGGGTGAGACCAAGGGCGAGCAAAGATCGCCGACGGCAATCGGCCCGCGTCAAGCCCGCGGTCGCATCGACACCAGCTTCCCCCACACCACCAGCCGGTACCGGGACGTGTACTCCGGCGTGCAGGTCGTGAGGGTGATGTAGTAACCGGGCTGCGCGTACCCGTACTTGGGCTTCACGACGGAACGCGGGACGGCCCGTACGACCCCCGAGTCCCGCGCCGAGGTCTGCGGCAGCGACTTGTCCACGACATACGTGTACGTCGCCTCCGCCGTCTCCACCTCCACCACGTCCTTGGCCCGCAGCCGGTTGATGTACCGGAAGGGCTCGCCGTGGGTGTTGCGGTGGCCGGCGAGAGCGAAGTTGCCTGCCTGGCCGGGCTGTTGGGTGCCGGGGTAGTGGCCGACGTAGCCCTTGTTGAGGACGTTCTGCTTGCTGACGCCCTCGGCGACGGGGACGCGGAGGCCGAGGCGGGGGATGGTGAGGATGGCGTAGGCCTGGGACCAACTGGGCGTGGATCGGCTGGTGTTGGCGGTGGTACGACGATCGGAGGCGCCGTCGTCGGAACCGGCACCGGCGCCCTCGCCGGGCGACGCGGACGTATCACTACCGGACCCGACGCCCTCGGCCCCCTCCCCCGAGGCCCCGTCCCCCCACTCCCGTTCCAGCGCCTCCACCTTCCGTTCGGCGCCACGTCGGGCCTCCCGGTTGGTCCACCACAGTTGATGGACGACGAGCAGGAGCAGCACGACCCCCACCGTGACGAGGACTTCGCCCCCGCCCCACCACACCCGCCGGCGCCGCGCACTCCGCCGGCGGCTGCTGTGCTGCACCACGGGAACGCGCATCCGGACGGACACCTCCTCGACTGGGCCGCCCGCACGATAGGCGCCGCCCGGCCAAGTCACCAGTTGCAAGGGCCGTTCGAGACTTCGTACATAGGTTTTAGAAAGGGCTGTCGCAACCCTCGACAACCCCACGCACCACACCCGATGCTTCGACGTGGCATGAACGGGACAGCCCGTCGAGCGAACCGGAGAAGCCGCAATGATCCGACGCAGAACCCTGCTTGCCGCGGCCGGCGGCGGCATCCTAGGCAGCGCCCTGGCGACCGGCACCGCACACGCGGACGCGACCGTCGCCGTCAACCCCGGTACGTCGTGGGGGACTTGGGAGGGCTGGGGCACCTCCCTGGCCTGGTGGGCCAATGTCTTCGGCGCGCGGGACGACTTCGCCGACATCTTCTTCACCACCAAGTCGACGACGTACAACGGCACTTCGCTCCCCGGCCTGGGCCTGAACATCGCCCGTTACAACCTGGGCGCGTGCAGCTGGAACGCGGTGAACGGCGAGTCGATGGTCGCCTCCCCGAACATCCCCGCGTTCAAGCAGATCGAGGGCTTCTGGCAGGACTGGAACAACGAGGACCCCACCTCCTCGGCCTGGGACTGGTCGGCGGACGCGGCGCAGCGCGCGATGCTGGTGAAGGCGACCGCGCGCGGCGCGACCAGCGAGCTGTTCGCCAACTCCCCCATGTGGTGGATGTGTTCCAACCACAACCCGTCCGGCGCATCCGGCGGCGGCAACAACCTCCAGACCTGGAACTACCGCCAGCACGCCTCCCACCTCGCCGCGGTCGCCCTGTACGCCAAGAACAACTGGGGCGTGAACTTCGCGACGGTCGACGCCTTCAACGAGCCCAGCTCCAGCTGGTGGACGGCGACCGGCACGCAGGAGGGCTGCCACATGGACGCGACGGTCCAGTCAGCCGTACTGCCGTACCTGAGAAGCGAGTTGAACACGCGCGGCCTGACGGCCACCAAGATCTCGGCATCCGACGAGACGAGTTACGACCTCGCCCGCACCACCTGGAACTCCTTCAGCTCCACGACGAAGGGGTACGTGAACCGGGTCAACGTCCACGGCTACCAAGGCTCGGGCGGACGTAGGGACTTGCTCTACACGGACGTCGTGACGACGGCCGGCAAGGCCCTGTGGAACTCGGAGACCGGCGACAACGACGGCACCGGCTACACCATGGCCTTCAACCTCCTCTACGACTTCCGCTGGCTCCACCCCACCGCCTGGGTGTACTGGCAGGTCATGGACCCGTCCTCGAACTGGGCGATGATCGCCTACGACGCGGACACGCTGGCGGCGGGCGCGGTGACGACGAAGTACTACGTCATGGCCCAGTTCAGCCGCCATCTGCGCCCCGGCATGCAGATCCTCGACACGGGCGTCAGCTACGCCACGGCCGCCTACGACGCGAGCGCCAAGCGCCTGGTCATCGTCGCCCTCAACACCGCGACCACCGCCCAGACCCTCACCTTCAACCTCTCCAACTTCACGACGGTGAGCGGCGGTTCGGGCGGCCTGGTGCCGCGCTGGAACACGGTGACGACGGGCGGGGACCAGTACAAGGCGTACTCGGACACCTATGTGAGCGGGAAGACGGTGGCGGTGCCGTTCGCGGCGAAGGCGGTGCAGACGTTGCAGATCGACGGGGTGACGATCTAGCGGGGGGTGTGGGAGGGGGCACGGCTGCCGGCGCCCGCCCCCTCCTCACTTCAGCTGGACGGTCATCTCCACGGTGACCTCGTCCCCGGCGGAGATGCCCTGCGGCACCCGCACGGCGTTCTTCAACGGCAGCAGATAGCCGCCTTCCCGGGGAAAGAGGGAGGTCCCGAAGTCGACCTCCCCCACGCGCGCCTCGACCGGGATCACGCCCCACCCGTAAGTGGCCATGGCGGCGACCTCCCGAATGTCCGCGGACTCCTGGTCCGGCACGGGGACGAAGTAGTACGGCGCGGGCCCACGCCACTCGATCACCGGCCCGGAGAACACAAGACGCATGGCGCCAGTCTCCACCCCCACCTCTCTGGCCCCCTCCCCTCCCCTTCTCCATCGGTCCTGGCCTGCGGATATCTCTCCTTTGTCACCCGTCGGCAGTACGGTGTCCCCCATGCGCCCCGACACGCCTGCCGAGAACGTCGACCACACCGCCGAAGCGGCACGCCTGGAGCGGACCGCCGGCCGGTATCCCGAGGACGCCGAGGCCCTGCTCCTGCAGGCCGCGGCCCACCTGGAACTGTCCGGCGACCGCCCCGCCGCGACCGCGCTCTACGACCGTCTGCTGTCCTCGAACGACACCCTGGACAACCCCCACCTGGTACGGGCCCTCAAGGCCTCGAACCTGTGGGAGTACGGCCATGAGGCCGAGGCCCGCGCGATCATCGACGGCGTCCGCGCGGCGGCCCCGCGCGACCCGGCCCCCTGGGTGATCGTGGCCGAGGCCCTGGAGTCGCACGACGAGCTGGAGGCGGCCCAGGAGACGTTCTCGGAGGGCGCCGGTCTCCTCCTGGCGGACGTCCAGGAACCCCCGTACTCCACCCACCCGCTCCTCTTCGGCCGCCACCGCGTGCGCCGCATGCTGGGCGTGGCCCACGACGCGTGGGACATGCTGGCCGACACCCTGCACTCCTCCCCCGTCTCCCTGGACGAACTCCACGACCCCAAGCGCGTCTGGTCCCTGGGCTCGGACAACCCCGCGGAACTGGAGGCCGAGATCTCCCGCCTCCGCGCGGAACTGGGCACATACCGAGAGGCCCTCTCCCGCCCGTTCCCGGTAGCGGTCCTGCACTGGCCGACGACGGAACTGGCGGAACTTGTCTCGGACTACCCGACCTTGACGAGCGAGTACCCGTCCCATGAGGCCCATTTGGCGACGATAGAGGCGTCACTGAGGGAGCTGGCGGCTTCGGGGACTCCGAACCTCGGGATCGTGACGGGGACGGTGCCTTCTTACGAGGCCTTCGCGGCGTCGGAGGGCTCATCTCCGGCGGACGCGGATCTGCTGCCGCAGTATGCGACGACGTTGGCGGCGCGGGGGCGGGCTGTGGCTTGGCCGCCGCAGCGGGGGGCTGATTGTTGGTGTGGGTCGGGGCGGGGGTATGGGGAGTGTCACGGGGCCCTGGGAGCGTGACTCGGCGCCTCACCTGACCACTTGCCCGGCAGTCATGATTCGTGACGACGCGCATTCGTGAGGTTCGAAGACAGTGAACAGCGTGACGCCTTCCTCTCCCCAGGTCTCAGCTCGCATGAGCAGGCAGGCGAGCAAGGACACCGGGGCCGAGCTGGCCGTACGACGACTGCTGCACGCGGCCGGGCTGCGTTACCGGGTGGAGTACCCGGTGCCCGGCATGGCTCGGCGCCGGCTCGACATGGCGTTCACTCGGGCGAAGGTGGCCATCTTGATCGACGGGTGTTTCTGGCACGGGTGCCCGGTGCACGCGACGCAGCCGAAGGCAAATGCGGAGTGGTGGCGCCAGAAGCTGGACCGGAACATCGCTCGCGACCGGGAGACGACCGCGCACCTGGTCGCGCAGGGATGGACAGTGCTGCGTTTCTGGGAGCACGAGGAACCCGGCTCAGTGGCCGCGCGGGTGTCGGCCACTGTGGAGCGGCGGCGTACAGAGCAGACGAGGGAGAGAACAAGACGAGTGGTTTGACCTAAGTGGACGTGTGCTCGGGGGCAGGCGGGCTCGCTCTCGGACTCGAGCGAGCGGGATTGGAGCCGCGCCTGCTCCCGTACGACGACAAGTGGCCGTCACCACTCTGCAGACCGACCGTCATAGTGGAATGTCCTCCACATAGACGTTCTGGACTTCGATCCGGCTGAGCACCACGCGAGCCTCGACGTGGATCTCCTGTCGGCCGGCCGAGTACCAGCTGTTCCGTGACTTCGCCCGCGCCGAACTGGCCCTCTGAGATACGAGTTCAGCTGGTTCGTCCTGAACACGTTCGACATCGGGAGGCCGCAGAATCGTCGCCAGGACGTGCTGTCGGCCGTCTCCTCGGCCTCTGAGGCGCGTGCCATGATCCGGCTTCATGAGTGAACCTTCACTGTCGCCCGCTTGGCTGGCCTCGTGGATCTGCAGGGTCTCAGGTCCACTGCAGACAATGACAGCCGAGTTCGAGCGCCGGCACGGGTTTCCTCCGGGCACCAACCGGGTCCGGTCGGCCAACCTCGACGACCAGGCGGCGGCCCGCGCTCTCGCCGAACTGAATCTCGCTTCTGCCGACCTGGTCACCCTCTACGACGGCATTGGCGACATCATCTGGGCGGACGTCGGCAACAGCTACTTCGTCGACCCGGTACCTGACATCCTCCCGCGGCTCAAGGAATACGGCTCGGTCGGTGGTGGCACGGGCGAGGAGGCTCGTGGCCTGGTCATTGGCTCGAACGGTGGCGGACTGTGTTACGTCACTGGCCCCAGCGGGGTGGTCTACCGGACGCGGACAGCGTCACTGGACGAACCCGAACTCGACAGGGTGGCTGATGATCTGCGCCAGTTTCTGGAACTGCTGGAGGAGTCCTTGACACGGTTCGTGGCCAACGGCGAGCCGGGATATCTATAGGCGCGGTTCCGGGCACTTCCTTGCGTTGGTCGTTGTAAGCAAGACCAGTGTTGCCGATGGGCTGATCGCGGTGAACTGGTCTGCCCTTGAGCGTTGTAGGTGGCGGTCAAACACGAGAGGGGCATGCCTGCGATGCCAGTTCTCAGCCAAGCCAGTCCACCGAACTGTGAGCGAGCCTCGAAGACGACGCTTTCCGCTCGGCGCTGGTGCAAGCCCCATCGCAACGGTGGTGACAGGATCGGGGATGCGTTGAGCGCCGTCTTGCTCCGACGACAGCACGATGCGACACGCCGACAGAGGAGTCGATGGCCCGCCCTGGCTGCGCTCCCGCCTGAAGGACGTTCGTCGAGGTTCCGTTCCTCGAACTATCTCGTGACTGCCATGGGCAGACTCAACATCTCAAGCGGCTTATCTCTCAAACCACTTGAAGTGCCAACAACCGCACGATTACCATCCTGATGCGCCGCCTCCCAAAATCCGGCAATGCCGACCATCCCTGAAACGTGGCGCAGAAGGGCGCATCCATGCCTAAGGCTCGATACACATTCGAGCTCCCGGTCCATGATGTGGACTACGGGAAAGAGGTTGCCGTCAGCGACCTCAACATAGATCCACAAGCGCAGCGGACTCTCAATGAGAAGCGCGCTCAGAACATCGCCAGCCACCTTGTGCGTGAGGCCATCGGCTCAATCGTTGTTTCCCAACGTGTTGATGGCGACCTCTACATCGTCGATGGGCAGCATCGTTGGCGCGCATGCGCACTCGCTGGTATACCCACCATTCGCGCCGATATCCACCACGGACTTACGCAGGCGCAGGAGGCTATCCTCTTCCTGATCAAGAACCGTGAATCACACAAGCCCCGCCCCATAGACGAATACCACGTAGGCCTCACCGGAGGCGTTCCCCTCTTCGTCGACACCGACCGCATCCTGAAGAAGCACGGCCTCGCCCTGGGCTCCTCCTCCACGAACAGTGTGGGAGCCGTGTCCGGAGTGCTTCAAATCACCGATCGATACGGAGCTCCCATCTTCGATCGAACCCTTTCAATCGCCGAAGACGCCTGGGGACGGTCCGCCGAATCCTGGGATGGAATGCTCCTCGGCGGCATCGGCATGTTTCTTGGCCGTCACGGCGACCTAGTCGATGACAAGGATCTGGCCAAAAAGATAGAGCGCATGGGTTCTGCCGCCAAGTGGCGGTCTGAAATCCTGAGCCAGTCCTCTCGCGGTGGCTTCAACAACAGTGGTACTGGCTCTCGTGTAAGCACCGCCTACCGGATGGTCGGCAACGCCTGGAACAAGGGTCGCAAAACGGAGAACCGTATCGAGATCTAGCGCGATCATCAGAAATTTGCCCTGCCAAGCTCTCGAAGGTGGATGGAAATCAACCATCGAGCCAGGCAGGGCTCTTCTCTTTTCAAGAGACTGTAAAAATCAAGTCTCGCTAGGAGGCCGCCGTTTCAGCGATCGCCGAAAGTGAATCAACCCACTGCCCGAAACGCGTAACCCCGCCGAGTTGGAGGTCGTGAGTATGGTCCGTGACATGCCCACTCATGTATTGACGCGCTCTCGCGAGGGAAGAGTTGCCCTTGTGAGCTATAAAGTTCCTGATTATCCTAATTTCTTCAATCGGATTGCTCGCTACGAATCCAGCTCCCAGTGAAACCGAAGAAGAGGTAACTGCCGTTATTATCTGCTGCGAATTTGCGAGCTGCAACTCCTGGGTCATGTCAGATACCGCGTTCTGATCATACCAAGATGGTTCGCCAGCCATTGCCCGCACGCTATTCGATCTCGATCTGGACACCTGGACCAAATGAGTGACCGCCTGCGTTTCAGTGAGGGCCGCTACAGGAAAATACAGGCTTCCAGAGGCACCTGTGATTCGCGCCGAAGAGCAGGATGAGAGCAACAAGCCCCGCATGAAGCGATTCCACGAGTCCCAAAGTGAGACCACGCATCCATCGTCGATGGGGTCATAGTCTATGACCTGACTAGACACCGTCACCATGCCAGAAGACGCCCGAAACACGCCCTCAATGGCCGAGACTTCAGTCGCGAAAGCATCCACAACGTCCTGCAGTCTATTGGATATCACAGACATCGATGGACCTACTCGGCATACTGTCCAGAAAGGGCACGGCAGAAGTACTCAAAACGAATTTGCCGACTGCGAATTCGCTGCGTGCTTGTTTTGGACTCAACAAGAGTCACAAATCCGGATACATCCTCAGCCGGGCTACCGAGAATTACATTCAATTTACCGAGCGACTCAACCGCCTCTTCTTTGGACGCCAGGAGCCTCTCCGGTGCGGGAACCTTATCAAAAGATAGACGACCTGCAGGGAGTTTGCGATGGAAATACATCAGCGCTGCAATAATCATGAGAGAGTGAGGTCGCTGAACAATGGGCTCTTTGGAGAAGTCCTCCAGAAGATCCGCTGCCTCCAAGAGGATTTCCACAACTTCATCCTCAGAAGGAAGCTCATCTGGGGTAGCTTCCTTGTAGTCCTCGTAGAGACGAGTAATCCGCGGCTCTCCTCCATCTCCAACACCCAGGAGCCAGAACCCTAGGATCTCAGCAACAAACGACTGATCCGACATACGGACTCGATCCCTGTTTGAGATCACTCCCAGCTCCCACAGAGGTGTGACCCTGCGAACGATCGTTTTGACCAGTGCGCTGAAATCGTTGTCGAATCGCGCATTTCGCAACTCAGCTTCATTTACAGGGATCGCGTAAGAGTTAATGCGAACGAAGACTTCAAGAACATCCTCATCCGTGGCATTAATCAGCTGCTCACAGGTAAGCTTGTATTCGAGAAATGCATCCTTGAGGTTGTCGTCCAGGTTTACGTAGCGCAGCCCTTTTAGGTCACCCGCTTTGGGACCGAGAGCAAATTTCCCTGACGCGAAATCGATGATAGCCCGGAGTCGCTGCTGTCCATCGACTACATCCCGTATGGTTCGTCGAGTGTCGCGATCAACAGTGGTACGGAGCAGCAGCTTCGGGATCGGATAACCACGCAAGATGGAGTCAATCAGGTAACTTCGAGCCGGGGAAGGCCAGACGGGCCCTCGCTGAAATTTGGGATTCAGTATGAGTTCTTTGTCATCGTCCCATTTCAGGAAATCGGCAATCGTATAGTGCTGCGGTGTACTCCCACGCACGTGTTCCCACCCTCGTCGATTAATTGGTTTTTGGGATTTAAGATGTCGAGGACAATCTATCCAATTTCTGGTTTAAAAGCACAGAAACGGTGAGTGCGACTGCACTCTGTGACACCCCCTCAGGCTTGGCAGAGCAGGCACAGCGAAACCCGAGCCACCCTCGCACCAGGCCACCGTCCAAGTCCATCGCTGCCGCTCACGAACGGCTCAAGAGCCTACTCTCGTAGAGATTGGCGCGGCAGAACCAACGCGTCGTACACCGGAGCATCCTCGAACGGCACCACCTCGCCGAACCACGCGTACCCCCAAGTCTCGTAGAGCGCACGGACCTTGAGGTGTTCGCGCTCGACGAGGAGGGTGACGCGTTCCTCCAGTCGATCTCGGAGGAGGGCATCGTGGATGTCTCGGGCGAGACCGGTGCCGCGGGCCTTCTCGACGACCATGAGCTCGGAGAGTGCGAAGGTGCGGGCGCCGGTCTCTGTGGTCCCGCCGGCCGGGACTGGGGTGCGGAGGCCGTTCCACCAGCGCGTGGTCTCTTGGAGCGCGCAGCCGTACGCGTAGCCGACCGGAGTGTCGTCGAGGTAACCCACGACGGCGGTGAATCCGGGAACCTCCGTGTTCCAGCCGAGCCGTTCGTTGAACCTCTCGACGCTATGAAACTCCTCGCTCAATCGGTCCGCGTAGATCTCCGCATACACGTCGAGGAGTTGCTGTCGGATGTCATCGAGGCCTCCTGCGTCCCTGCGTTCCAGCCGCGGCCCTTCCATCTCATGCTCCCGCCTGTCGAGGCTGTTCCAGGAAATCAGCAACCACAGGGACTTGCGTGTGGCGCCGGAGATGCGCTCGCAGATCACCGAGTTTGCTCTGAACTCGCTCACTCCGGACTCGTCCGGCGAGAGTGGCTGCTGCCCCTGCCTGAGCGGCTGCGTGCTCGATGTCGCCCTCGTCGAGAAGCGTCTGAGCGTACTGAACGGTGTAGTAGACGCGGTTGCGTTCGAAGCGTGGTTCGAGCATCTGGAGGGCAGAGGCAGTGAGTTGCTCGGCGCGGCGGTGCTGTCCGAGAGCCTGGTGTGCAGCGCCCGCCAGGCCCGTCAACTCCGCGGGGGTCAGGAACGACAGCCAGGCCGCCGGCTGTCCACGGGCTCGCTCGTATGCCGTTTCAGCTCGCGCGAGTGAGCGCTGTGCTCGCGTGCGGTCTCCGGTCCTGGCGTGACCGACGGCCTGACGGCAGTGGAGCAGCGCCATCAACCACGCGTCGCCCTTCGCCTGCCGAGTCTCAACAGCCGCGCGCCCGATACGCAGAGCCTCTCTATCGCGGTTGAGGATACGAGCCTGCATCGCGAGGTTGGACCAGACTCGCGCCTGCAGCATCCCGTCGCCTGAGAGCATTCCAGCCTGCAAGGCTTCGTTGTACAGATTGGTCGCGTCCGTCTGCCGTCCGGCGTCGTAGGCAAACCATCCCGCGGAAGCGGCCAGGTCTCCCATCGCTGAGTACAACATTCGCTCGACACGGTCACCGTATGTGCAGTGATTCACGGAGCTTTGAACATGTCGGAGGGCTTCCGAGGCAACGTCGTGCAAGGCGCCGCCGCCCAAGGCGTGGTCGTACTTGTACAGCGTGGGAACGATCGCTCGGATGCGCTCGATATCACTGACGCCGAGACGACCGGCGGAAGGGATGAAATCCAAACCGAGGGTCGCGACAAGGCTGCCAGCAATGAACTCGCGTCTCCCCATGGGGTGTTGCTTCACCTCCGACGCAGACCGACTGAGAGGTGCAGGTACACGTGAACTCTTGCGCGGGACGAATCCCATCTCTTGCGGGGTACGCCCAAGAACTTGCCGAAGAGGTACGAGGTAGCGCGTCCACGGCCACTGCACCTCGCCCGCGATCCACCGACGCACCTGACGATCGGTGCAGTTGACCGGGCCACCGAAGATCTCCACCGCCGCGCTGTTCACCGCGTCAGCGAGTTGCTCGTGGGTATAGCCGAACTCGCATAACAGGGCTTCAAGTCTGGTGTTCCTCTTGCTCGCCACGTGTGCTCCTTCGCCCGGCCGCTCCCTCGACGGTAGACCTAAACACCCCCTACCAAGCAAAACTGTCCGGTCGGCGGCGAGTAACTCCCCCAGATGTGTCCTGATGACCAACAGGCCACTTCCGGTTTCCTCATAAGCATGACCAGCGCATTCAACCGAGGGAGCTGCGGTGCTCACGCCAGAGGACATGGACAGGCTGATCTCTGAGTGGCTCGCCCGAGCACACCGGGTGCCACAGCAGGCATGCGCGGAGTGGTCGGAACAGGGCGTGGCGTTACTCCCACTCGGCGGTCTGTTCGCAGCAGTCCGACTACCAGCCGAACTGGTCTACGCCGCCGTCGACACCACGGACAGCGATCGCGTGGCTTCCGCGCTCAAGGCTCTGCTCCACGGCCCCGTCATCCACGACCACCGAGTGGCTGGGGCGACGTACTACGCCCTCATCAACTGGGGTGCGGGCCTCATCGAGCAGTTGGAGCAAACCGAGGACGCGCCGTGTCTGGGCGAAGGCACATACCTCGGAGTCCCTCGCATAGACCGCCGCGAACCACCTGGGACCTACTGGGTGGTGCCTCCGCGATACGACGGCGATCTGTGCCATCCGAGAGCTGTGCGCTCCCTCGTCGCTACCGGTCGACAGAGGCTGGCACAGCACGCCACCGGCTGAAAGCGGCAGCTACGGACTCCCGCCCGACGTGGGCGGCGGCGGTCGACCAAGGCCGCGACAGTTGAGCAGGAAGGTGCAGCAAATGCTGGACGGAAGCCATCTGTACGAGTTGGACATCAGCGGGGCCTCCTTCGTGAAGGCATGCGGAGGCCCTTGCACCGAAGGGTGCGTGACGCTGGCCCGGATCGGCGATGACGCCTGGGCCCTGGGCGACAGCAAACGACCGGGCGCGAAGCCGCTGCGGTTCACGACAGAGGAGTTGGCGGCGGCCGGAATCGACCCGGCGAGGTTCGGACTACCTGTCTGACCGCTCCTCCTGTCCGACCGGTCCCGATTCCCATAGCCCGAGGGGGGCGGGACCGGTCTCCCCCGACCTCAACGCCAGATGGGGACGACTGGTGCACCATCACGCCTATCTATGGGCAGGCCCAAAAGCGCGTTTCGATGAGGAGGCCTTACGGCGCCCCTCGTATCCGGAGCCGCCCGGGGTCGGAAGCAAGCCGGAACTCATCCAGCGCTATCGCGAAGTCGCTGCTGGGTTCGCTGCGGCTGACCTTCCACCGCTGGAAACGGCGTACTGGCTCGTCAAACCGCGTTCCCTGGTACGTGGCACGTGGGTCGAGTCCAAGGAAGCAGCTGCCTGGCTCGGCGAGCAACTGGCTGAGTACGCACCCCGGTTCGCTGCGCGACCAGAGCGTGACATCACGCGCCTAACCTCGGTGGTCGACTCTGCCGCGGAGAGGTTGGGTTCAGGAGCGGACGTATCACTTGGCTTCTACCTCGAACGCCCCTCATATCTGTCGCTGGCGGTAGTGACGTGCTCACCGAACCGCTCACGGCCCGAACTGGCGTGTCCTGCGCGGTGAGTGACTCTCGCTTTTCGCCAATTACGCCGTTTCGATGACTGATTGATGGCGAGTTTGATTACTTCGCCGGATTCCTGCGCAGGGATGGCGAGGGCGACAGTGAAAGGAGAGCGATCACCATGACTCACTCTGTTCCGTGGCAACAGCGGCTGGCTACCGGCACCGAAGACATTCAGGACGAGGTGATCGGCTGGTACCAGCGGACCCAGCACGGAAAGTCGTACGTCCCCACCATGATCTGGGGCACGCTTCAGACTCAGGCGTATGCCACCGTGATCCTGCGCCAGGTAGTCGACTTCCTCGGGATCCCGGACGACGTGCCGGCGGGGGTCGCCAAGCGGATGGAGCGGCAGCAGGTGCTCTACGACGGTGAGCACCACTACGACGTCGTCCTCGGCGAACAGGGGCTGTACACGAACATCGGCGGCTCCGAGGTGATGCGGGGGCAGTTGGAGCGGCTACTCCGCGAGATCGACCTCCCTTCACTCACCCTCGGCGTCCTCCCCACCACCGCAGCTGTGGGCATCGTCCCTATGCCGGGCTTCAATATGTACGACGGCAGCTGGGCTCACTACGAGCTTGTCTCCAGCGGCGTGGACATCACCGATCCTGCTGAACTCGCCCTCCACGAAAAGGCCTTCACCGCCCTCAGCGGTGCCGCGTCCTACGGCGATGCCGCCAAGCAGCTCATCCGCAAGGCGTTGGCTTACTGGGGCAATGCCTGAATCAGCGGATAGTTAAAAGGCCCTGCAACCCCCTCGAAGGCCTCAAGCGTGATCGCCGGGACGAAGACAGATCCGTCCTCCATGCCCTCCGGAAGATGCCCCCGCATTTCCTCGCGGCACAGGAATGTTCCGTTGGGGATGAAGATCGCGCCCACCCGGTCCGCCAGTTCGATGATGATCTTCCATACGTCACCGACCTGCGGGCGATGCACGCCGATGTCGTACTCGGCGATGAAGATCTCGACCTCGCTGCCATCCCCCGCTCGGATCCAGAACTCGGTGTCGTCCCCGTCTCCGTTCACCTTCTCCGGCACGACGGCGTACGGCGAAAGGACCGCGCGGACGGCGTCCATGTCCGGGCGGGCCGCCTCGCCGTTCACGAAGCTGTAGATGCTGAGGCTGTAGCTCACTTCGCCGGTTCCCCGCCCTCGGTCGCCGGCCTGTTCAACCGGTCCAACAAGCCGACCAGCAACCCGAGTTCTTCATCCTGCAACCCCGCGAAGCACTCCCTCAACACCCCGTCCGCCACCTTGTGCCCCGCCGCCAGCACCCTCTCCCCCGCCGGCGTCAGATGGTGCTCGATCCGGCGCCCCCGGCCTGGCCGCCGCTCGATCAGCGCCTGCGCGGAGAGACGCGTCGCCAGCGTGCCGAAGGACTGTTCCGTCTGGAAGGTCTCGGCAGACAGTTCGCGGGCCGAGGAACCCGGCGTGCGGGCGATCGCCCGTAGCGCGTCCCATTGGGCCAGGGTCGTGCCGACCGCCGCCAACGCGCTGTCCAGGGCGCGGTGTTGGCGGTATTGGGCCTGCTTGACCGCTCGGCCGAGCAGTTGGAGTTGGGATGGGCGGTGAAGGGGCAGGTCATCCGGCATGGGGGAAGTTTACCTCAAGACTAAGCTTCCTTATATAAGGATGTTTAGTTAGAGTGGTCGCATGACCTCAGAGAACATCTCCCAGGCGCACTCCGTGTATCCCGACCTGCCCCTCACCGTCACCACATCCGGCCCCGCCGACGGCCGTCCCGTCCTCGTCCTCCACGGCGGTGGCGGCCCCTTCACCGTCGCCGGCATCGCCCAGCACCTCGCCGACAACGGGGCTCGCGTCCTCACTCCCGTACACCCCGGGTGGGACGGCAATCCCCGTCCCGATTGGCTCACCGGCATAGACGATCTCGCCCTCGCCTACCTCCACCTCCTCCAGGACCTCGACCTGAAGGACGTCCTCGTCATCGGGTCGTCCCTCGGGGGCTGGATCGCCGCCGAGATGGCCGTACGGGACGTCGAGCAGGAGCGCGTCGGCGGAGTCGTGCTCATCAACTCCGCCGGTGTGTACGTCGAAGGCGAACCGATCGTCGACTTCTTCTCCCTCGATCCGCGTGCCGCCGCCGAGTTGTCCTGGCACGATCCCGATCGCTTCTACGTCGATCCCCGTACCCTTCCCGCCGAGCAACTCGCCGGCCGTCAGGCCAACATGGCGACCATGCGGGTCCTCGCCGGTGAACCCAACATGCACGACCCGAAGTTGTTGCGCCGGCTCGGTCGGGTGCGGCAGCCCGCCCTGGTGGTGTGGGGCGAGAGCGACGGGCTCTTCACCGCCGCTTACGGTGCCGCGTACGCGTCCGCCTTCGGAGACGGGCGGTTCGAGCTCGTACCGAAGGCCGGTCACCTGCCGCAGCTCGAACAGCCGGAGGTCACGTTCCGACTCATCGACGAGCACCTCGATCGGACAGCTTGAGGGCGATGACCGGCGACCGGCTTCCTGGACGCCCCGCCCTCACACCCCCGGGGCCCGCGGGTTAGCCTCGGGCCACAGCAGTCACAGGGCTCAGGCCGCAAGTCTCAGGAGGCACGCATGGCCAAGGTTCCCAGCGCGGTGGTCGCCGCCGGCGGGCTTGTCGGTGGGTACGGCGTGGCTCGCTGGACGCGGAAGCGGGAGCTCGGTGGGGCCGTACTGGCCGTCGCCGGGGCCGCGGCCGCGCAGCAGTGGCGGCGGCAGGCCGGCGGGAAGGCCGCCGGGGCGCTGACCGGTGCCTACGTCGCCGCCTTCGCCGCGTCGCATCCGCTGGCCAAGAAGGTGGGCGCCTGGCCCGCGGTCTTCGGCGTCGCCGGCGCCGTGGCCCTGGCCTCGTGGGCGGTGGCCGACCGCCGGGGGTAACGCTTCGACGCGCAATGGGACGTAGGACTCCGGGACATAGGACTCCGCGGCCTCGGCGAAGACATCCGCCCCAGTTTTCGTTATCGCCCCCCACCCCCGTACGTCTCCTGCGCATGCACCCCACCCAACACCCCAGCCACTGTGCCCCCGCCCCCGCCCTCACCCGCCGCGCCCTCCTCAAGGCCACCGGCACCGCCGCCGCGGCCATCACGACGACCGCCGCCGTCGGGATCACCGCCACCACCCCCGCGGCCGCCGCCGGCGGATACGCCCACCCCGGTCTCCTCCACACCTCCGCCGACCTCGCCCGTATGGCCGCCAAGGTGAAGTCCGGCGCGGCCCCCTACACCGCCGGCTACGCCAAGCTCACCGCCAACCGGCATGCGCAGAGCGGGTGGACGGCGAACCCCCAGGCCACCGTCTACCGCGGCAGCGGTACGCCGCAGAACTACGCGACCCTCTACAACGACGTCCACGCCGCCTACCAGAACGCCCTGCGCTACCACGTCGGCGGCGACAGCGCCCACGCCGACACCGCCGTCGCGATCCTCAACTCCTGGTCGGCCAAGCTGACTTCGGTGCAGGGGTCGGCCGACCGGTTCCTGGCCGCGGGACTGTACGGGTACCAGTTCGCGAACGCCGCCGAACTCGTCCGGGATCACGGGGACTTCGAGCTGGGCCGGTTCCAGGAGATGCTCAGCAAGGTCTTCGCGCCGCTCAGCGACAGCTTCCTGGTCAAGCACAACGACGCCGTCGTCACCAACTACTGGACCAACTGGGACCTCACCGCCATGGCCTGCGTCCTCGCCACCGGCATCTTCTGCGACGACAAGGCCCAAGTCGCCCGCGCCGTCGACTACTTCAAGCACGGGGCGGGTCTTGGGTCCGTCCGTAACGCGATTCCCGTTCTGCATGACGACGGGCTGGGTGAGTGGTTGGAGGCCGGGCGCGATCAAGGGCACGCTCTGCTCGGCGTCGGGCTCATGGGCACCTTCTGCGAGATGGCGTGGAATCAGGGGATCGATCTGTACGGGTACGACGACAGCCGGTTCCTCAAGGGCGCCCAGTACGTGGCGAAGTGGAGCATGGGCGGGCAGGTGCCGTACACGCCCAACACCCGTCGGAAGGGTGCCGTCGCGGGGTGGTCGGGGAGCGAGACCGCGAGCGCCGCGGCCGGTGTCGACCCGGCCATGACCCGGCCCATCTGGGCGATGATCGCCAACCACTACACCAAGCGGCGCGGGCTCTCAGCCACCTACCTCACTCAGATCGCCGCCAAGTCCGCCCCCGAGGGCGGCGGCGGTGACTACGGGCCCAACAGCGGCGGATACGACCAACTCGGCTTCGGCACCCTGGCGTTCACGCGGGACAGAGCCACCACAAGCGGCACCCCCGCCCCCATCGGGACGCCCACATCCACGCCCGCACCGACGGCCACCGCATCCGGCGCCGGCACGGACACGGGCTCGGGCGCCGACTCCCGTACCGGCTCCGGCCCCCGCCCCCAGTCCGCCGCCACCTCCTCCCCCTCCCCCTCCCCCTCCCCGAACTCCACCGGCGACCTGGCCAGCACCGGCTCCGGTGACGTCATCGGATGGGCAGCGGCCGCAGGCCTCACCACCGTCGCCGGCGGCCTGCTCCTGATGCGCCGCCGGGACCGGGTCAGGCGGGACGCCGCCCAATAGGCGTCCCCGGAGGACCCGGAGGGCCCGACTCACCCGGACCGCCCGACTTCCCGACGGTCCCCGGCTTCCCGACGTTCCCCGCCCCCTTCACCGCCGCCCCCGCCTTCGCCACCACCGCGGTCAACGGCGTGGCGATGTCCTCCAGCGACCTCCGCTCGGCGTTCACCGCGAGGAACGCCGCGACGATCCCCGCCGCGCACATCAGCCCCGCGCCGATCTGGAAGGCGAGGGTCGTGTCGCCGACGACGCCGGACTCGGTGAGGTCGGCGAAGACGAGGGGTCCCGTGATACCGCCGGCGGCCGTGCCGATGGCGTAGAAGAAGGCGATGGACATGGCGCGGGTCTCCATCGGGAAGATCTCGGAGACCGTGAGGTAGGCGCTGGAGGCGCCCGCGGAGGCGAAGAACAGGACCGCGCACCAACACGCGGTCAGGGTCGTCGCGTTGAGCGAGCCGCGGTCGAAGAGCCAGGCCGTGCCGAAGAGGAGGAGTCCGGACAGGAGGTACGTCGACGAGATCATCGTCCGGCGGCCCACCGTGTCGAAGAGCTTGCCCAGCAGCAGCGGGCCGAAGAAGTTGCCGACCGCGATCACGGCGAAGTAGTAGCCGGTGTTCCCGGTCGGGACGTCGTAGAACTTGGTCAGGATCGCGCCGAAGCCGAAGGTGATCGCGTTGTAGAGGAAGGCCTGGCCGATGAAGAGGGAGAAGCCGAGGACCGAGCGTTTGCGGTAGTCGGAGAAGAGGGTGCGGCCGATCTCCAGGAAGCTGATGCTCTTGCGCTGGTGGATGGTGATCTCGCCCTCGGGGGCGGGGAGTTGCTCGCCCCGCTCCGCCTCGACCCGCTCCTCGATCGAGCTGACGATGCGTTCGGCTTCCTCCTCCTTGCCGTGGATCAGCAGCCAGCGTGGGCTCTCGGGTACGTGTCGTCGTACCAGAAGGATCACCAGGGCGAGGACCGCGCCGAGCGCGAAGGTCAGGCGCCAGCCCACGTCGGCCGGGAGGATCGCGGTGTTCAGCGCGACGATGGAGAGGAGCGAGCCGAAGACCGCGCCCACCCAGAAGCTGCCGTTGATGATGAGGTCGACGCGCCCGCGGTGGTAGGCGGGGATCAGTTCGTCGATGGCGGAGTTGATCGCCGCGTACTCGCCGCCGATGCCGAAGCCGGTCAGGAAGCGGAAGGCGAAGAACCACCAGGTCTGGAAGGAGACCGCCGTCAGGGCGGTGGCCGCCAGATAGACGATCAGGGTGATCATGAACAGTTTTTTACGGCCGTAGCGGTCGGTCAGGCGGCCCCAGAACAGGGCGCCGGAGCAGGCACCGGCCACATACAGCGCGGCGGCGATGCCGGTGACCTCGCCTGAGGTGATCGGCAGTCCGCTGCCGGGCTCGGACAGGCGTCCTGCGATGTTGCCGACGACCGTGACCTCCAGGCCGTCCAGGATCCACACCGTGCCGAGGCCGATGACGATCGTCCAGTGCCAGCGCGACCAGGGCAGCCGGTCCAGGCGGGCGGGGATGCTGGTGGTGACGATGCGGCCGTCTTCGGCCTGAGCGGTGGCCATGGGCTCCCTCCTCGTCGAGCGAACCGTCCGGCGGAACCTCCGTCGGAACTTTCGCCGAGTGCCCCCACCAGCCCGCTTTACGCACCCCGCGCGCCCGGCCCGCCTCTCCTCACCTTGGCCCGTTCACCCCGTCCCCGCATCCCGTCGGCCGGCCGACTACGCGCCCAGCCCCCGCGACACCGCGTAGATCAGCAGCCCGACCAGCGACCCCACCACCGTGCCGTTGATCCGGATGAACTGCAGGTCACGGCCGATGTGCGCCTCGATCTTCCTCGTCGTGTGCTCGGCGTCCCAGCTCGCCACGGTGTCGGTGATCAGGGAGGTGATCTCGCCCCGGTAGGTGGTGACGACGTACACCGCCGCGCCCTCCACCCACCCGTCGACCTTGGCCTGGAGCCCCGCGTCCACGGACATCCGCGCGCCCAGCGACAGCAGCGAGGCCCGCACGCGCAGCCGCAGCTCGCTGCGCTCGTCCTCGGCCGCCGAGACGATCATGGAGCGTACGGAGGTCCAGGCCGAGGCGATCAGGTCCTGGACCTCGCCGCGGCCAAGGACCTCGCCCTTGAGCCGTTCGATCCGCGCGCGGGTCTCGGTGTCGGACTGGAGGTCGGAGGCGAAGTCGGTGAGGAAGCGGTCGAGGGCGCCGCGCGCGGGGTGCGAGGGCATGTCCCGCATCTCGGTGACGAAGCGCAGCAGCTCCTTGTAGACGCGCTCGCCGACCTTCTTGTCGACGAACCGCGGGGTCCAGCCGGGCGCCCCGCCCTGGACGGCGTCCATGACCTGTTCGTCGTGCAGGACCAGCCAGTCGTGCGCGCGGGTGACGATCAGGTCGACGACCCGTTTGTGGCCGCCGTCGGCGACGATCTTCTCCAGCATCTTGCCGATGCCGGGCGCGATCTCCTGGGCGTCGGCCCGGCGGGTGATCGCCTCGCCGACGATGGCCTGGACGTCGGAGTCGCGCAGGACGGTGAGGGCGCCGCGCAGGGCGGCCGAGAGTTCCGCCGTCACCCGGTCCGCGTGGTCGGGGTCGGCCAGCCAGACGCCGAGCCGGCTGCCGATGCCGACGGCGCGCAGCCGCTGTCGTACGACATCTTGGGAGAGGAAGTTCTCCCCGACGAACTCGCCCAGGGAGATGCCGAGTTGGTCCTTCTTGGTGGGGATGATCGCGGTGTGCGGGATGGGCAGGCCGAGCGGGTGACGGAAGAGGGCGGTGACCGCGAACCAGTCGGCCATCGCACCGACCATGCCGGCCTCGGCCGCCGCGGCCACGTAGTCGGCCCAGACCCCGGCGCCCTCGTGGGAGGCCCACTTGGCGAGGACGTAGACGACGGCGACGAACAGCAGCAGCCCGGTCGCGGTGAGTTTCATACGGCGCACCCCGCGCCGCTTCTCCTCGTCGGCGGGGCTGAACGTCGTCATCGTGCGGGCGGCCGGGGCGGGAGTGGCCGGATCGGCGCGGTTATCCGCGGGGTCGGGCCGGGCATGCTTCATGGCGACGTCACTTGATCCCGCTTCATCCGGATTCGTACGTTCCATCCACTCCACCCGTTCGTGATCCCCTGCACATATTGTCCCTTCCTGACCGACTCCCGGAACGGAACAGGAGTTCCCGCCGTCTGTCGGGAGGGGGAAATCGTGACGAACTCCGGCGACCCAGTGGGGGGGTCCTGGTCGACTACCCCTCATCACAGCCGAGGAGACACGCACCGCATGGCCAAGCGAAACGGCGGGGGTGTGGGGGTGTCCCCCACGAAGCACAGCGCCTTGCTGGCGGGGATCGTCGCCCTGATCGTGGGGATCTCGGCCGCCATCTATGTCGGTGCGGCCGCCGACGACGGCCACATCCGCACGGACGCCCTCGCCCAAGGGGGCACCCGGCACAACTCCGCCGCCCCCGCCTCCACCGGCACCTGGGTCGGCTCCTGGTCCGCGTCCCCCGCGGGCGCCGAGCCCGGCACCGAGGCCCTCGGGTTCGCGGGGCGCTCGGTGCGCAACGTCGTGCACGCGGGCGTGGGCGGCACCAGCGCCCGCGTCACGCTGTCCAACCTCTACGGGCAGTCGGCGCTGACCCTCACCAACGCGTCGATCGCCGTCGCCGCCACGAGCCGCAGCGCGGTCGCCGCGGCGCGGTCGATGGTGCGGCTGACCTTCTCCGGCGCCACCACGGTCGTGATCCCGGCCGGCGGCCAGGTGCTGAGCGACGCGGTCCGCATCGTGATCCCGCAGGGCAGCGACGTCCTGGTCACCACGTACTCCCCCACCGCGTCCGGCCCGGTCACCTACCACCCGCACGCCCGCCAGATCTCCTACGTCGCCGACGGCGACCTCACCGAGGACGTCACCGGCACCGCGTACACCGAGCAGACGGCGTTCTGGCGCTATCTGACCGCGCTGGACGTGCTGAGCAACGAGTCGGACGGCACCGTGGTCGCCTTCGGGGACTCGCTCACCGACGGCATCACCTCCACCAAGGACGCCAACCACCGCTGGACCGACGTCCTCGCGCAGCGGCTGCGTACGGCCGTCGAGTCCGGTCAGGACGTGCCCCGCTACAGCGTGGTCAACCAGGGCATCAGCGGCAACCGGATCCTCACCGGCGGCCTCGGCCGGCCCGCCGACAACCCGAGCGGCCTCGACCGCTTCTCCCGTGACGTGCTCTCCCGCACGAACGTCAAGGTCGTGATCATCGACCTCGGCGTCAACGACATCCTGCGCAACCCGCAGCTCGCCGACCCGGACCACATCGTCGAGGGCCTGCGCACCCTGGTCGGGCACGCCCACGCGCGCGGCATCAAGGTGGTCGGCGCGACCCTGATGCCGTTCAAGGGGCACCGCGGCTACTCCGGGGACCGGGAAGCCGTACGGCAGGAGGTCAACGCGATGATCCGCTCGGGCCGGGTGTTCGACGCCGTGGTCGACTTCGACCGCGCCCTGCGCGACCCGTACGACCCGCGCCGCCTGCGCTCCGACTACGACTCCGGCGACCACCTCCACCCCAGCGACGAGGGGTACGCGCGGATGGCGGCGGCCTTCGACCTGGACGACCTGAAGGGTTCGGCGCCGGCGGAGCTGTGACACCCGGGCCCGTGTCAGGAGTGCCCGGGCCCGTGTCAGTAGTCCCCGGGCCGGTGTCAGTAGTCCCCGAGCCCGTGTCAGTAGTCCCCGAACCGTCGCCGGTCCCGCTCCTCGCGGCGCTCGCGGCGGCGCTCCTCCTGCTGCTCGCGGCGCTCCTCCTGGCGTTCGCGGCGGGGGTCGCGATGGCGGCCGTCGAGCATGCGGTGGTGGTGGCCGAGGATGCGCTGGTGGTCGTCGAACACGTCGTCCGTGTCGTCCTCGTCGTCCATGCCGTCGCGGGAGGACTCCGGCAGCTCACGGCCGGAGTTCTTGCGCTCCAGCTTCTGCCGGCGGCGCTCCTCCTTCAGGCGGCGCCGCGCCTCCCGGGTCAGCTTGCGCTCGACGCCGACACCGCCCCAGAAGGCGAAGCCGGTGACGATCACGCGCGGGGCGCCCGGGTCGCCGGGCACGCCCTCCTCGCGGCTGTCGAAGCCGCCCATGATCCCGATGCCGCGCACCACGACCTCGACGCCGGGCGGCACGATCACATTCGCCCCGCCCATGATCGCGATGCAGTTGATGACGACCTCACGGTCCGCGAAGTTCGCCTCGCGCAGGTCGAGTTCACCGCCGCCCCAGAAGGAGAAGGAGGTGAACCGCCTGGGCACGGTCCAGCGCCCCTTGCGCTGGAAGCCGGACATCACGGCGACGGCCCAGGTCGACGAACCCTCGCCGCCGACGATCCGGCCGGCCCAACTCCCGCTGTCCACCGGCTCCTTGACCATGCTCACCGGCGGCGGGGCGACACCGGGGGCCGGCAGATCACGGGTGATCGGCGCCAGTTCGGCATACGTCCGCGCCTTGTACGTCGCCTCCAGCCGCTCCTCGAACTCCTCCATGTCGAGGCGGCCCTCCGCGAGGGCGTCCCGCAGGATCTCCGAGACCCGCTCACGGTCGGCGTCGGAGGCGCGAAGCTCCGGGACTGCGTCGTCACTCATGTACAGCAGCCTACGAGGTCGCTCCGACGAGGGCTACGAGACCGCTTCCTCGGCCTGTTCCGGCGGGGATCCAGGGGTACCGGCGTCTCCCAGGGAGTGCAGCATCTTGGCGATGACCGCCTCGATGTCCGGCTCGCGCACCGAGAGGTCCACCAGCGGATACTCCGCCGCGATCCGCGCGACCAGCGGAGCCGCGGACCCCGACGCCGGGAACGCCAGCCACTGGCGCGGCCCCTCCACCTTCACCACCCGCGCGTCCGGGATCTCGATCGCCGGCAGCTCCCGCTCCAGGTCCACCACCAGGGTGCGTTCGCTCTCCCCCACCTCGTGCAGCCCGGCGAGCGCACCGTCGTACATCATGCGCCCGTGGTCGATGACCATCACCCGCGAGCAGAGCTGCTCGATGTCCTGGAGGTCGTGCGTGGTCAGCAGGACCGTCGTGCCGCGCTCGGCGTTCAACTCCCGCAGAAAACCCCGTACCTTGGCCTTGGACATGACGTCGAGCCCGATCGTCGGCTCGTCGAGGTACAGCACCTCCGGGTCGTGCAGCAGCGCCGCCGCGATGTCACCCCGCATCCGCTGTCCGAGCGAGAGCTGACGCACGGGGACGTCCAACAGGTCGGCCAGCTCCAGGAGTTCGACACAGCGGTCGAGGTTCTCGCGGTAACGCGCGTCGGGGATGCGGTACATGCGGTGCATCAGCTTGTACGAGTCGATCAGCGGCAGGTCCCACCACAGCGTCGTACGCTGCCCGAACACCACGCCGATCCGGTGCGCCAGGCGCGTGCGCTCACGGGACGGGTCGATGCCGGCCACCCGCAGCCGGCCGCCGCTCGGCGTGAGGATGCCGGTCAGCATCTTGATCGTCGTCGACTTCCCGGCGCCGTTCGGGCCGATGTAGCCGACCATCTCGCCGCGCGCAACGGTGAAGGAGATGCCGTCGACGGCCCGCACCTGCCGGCGCTCCCGCTTGAGGAAACCGGTCTTGCGGCGGACGTCGAAGACCTTCTCGACCCGGTCGAGTTCGATGAAAGGGTCCGTCGACCGAGGGCCGATCGCCTGAGGGTCCGTCGCTTGAGGATCCATCGTCTGCTCGCTAACTCCCCGTACTCCGATAGGACCTGAGACCAGCCCGCCAGGCAACTCCCGAGAGCGCGCAGCAGGCGACCGCCACCAGCGGTGACACGAACGCCGACCACTGCGGCAGCCCCAGCGGCAGCGGACGCCCCAACACATAGGCCGCGGGCACCCAGTTGACGAAGGCCAGCGGCAGCACGAACGTCACCCCGCGCACCAGCTCCTGGCCGAAGACGGTGGGCGGGTACTGCAACAGCGTCGTGCCGCCGTACGTGAACGCGTTCATCACCTCCGACCCGTCCTGCGCCACGAACTGGAAGGCCGCGCCCGCCACGAACACCGCGCAGAAGATCCCCGCGCCGCTCAGCACGATCACCGGCATCAGCGCCACCTTCACCGGCGTCCAGCCGATGTCGACGCTGAGCAGGGCGTACCCGAGCACCAACGCCCCCTGCGTGACCCGCCCCAGGCGGCGCAGCCCGAAGCGGTCGGCGGCCACCTGCGCGAGCACCGGCGCGGGGCGCACGAGCAGTGTGTCCAGCGTGCCGTCCCGAACTCGCTGGCCCAGCCGCTCCATCGAGCCGATCGCCAGATCCGCGAGACCGAACGCGACGCACGACAGGCCGTACAGGAAGGCCACTTCGGGCAGCGGCCAGCCGCCGAGCACGTCGACCTGCGAGAACATCAGCAGGATCGCCACGAAGTCGAGCGCGGTGACCGCGAAGTTGGCGAACGTCGTCATCACGAAGGACGTGCGGTACGCCATCGTGGAGCGCATCCACATCGCCGCGATCATGCGATAGGTGCGCAGTCCGTCGACCACCGCGCCCGTGTCAGCCACCTTGAACGACCACCCTCCGTGTCGCCACCGACTGCACCAGCCGCCCCGCCCCCAACAGGGCCACCGCCCACGCCCCCTGGAACGCGAACGTCGACCACGGGTCCGCCTCCCCCAGCAGCACGTCGGCCGGTTTCTGCAGCAGCGCCGACCAGGGCAGCATCCGTACGACCTCGCCGAGCTCGCCCGGGAACACGTTCAGCGGCAGCACCATCCCCGAGCAGAAGAACCCGACGAGCATCGCCATGTGCGTCACACCCGTGCCGTCCATCAGCCAGAACGTGAGCAGCGCGACCAGGTACCGGATGCCGAACCCGACCACCATGCCCAGCACGACGGTCACCAGGAACGCGGCCCAGGTCAGCCAGGAGCCCGGCAGCGCCACCGGAAACACCAGTGCGCCGAAGGCGAACGGGATCACCCCCCGCCCCAGCAGCTGGAACAGCGCGCGCCCCACGTCGGCCGCCAGCCACCACAGCTGAAGATCCGCGGGCCGGTACAGGTCGGTCGCGATGTCCCCGGTGCGGATCCGCTCCATCAGTTCGTTCTCGACCCCGCCGCCCCCGATCGCCAGCGCCGCGAGCAGCGCCTGCCCGAGCCACACATAGGTGACGGCCTGCGCCTGGTCGTACCCGCCGAGATGCGGCCGCTCGTCCCACAGCGCGAGATACGTGTACACGAGGATCAGCCCGAACACGGTGTTGGTGAACACCCCCGCCGCGGTGGCCGCCCGATACGTCGAGTACCGCTTCAAGCCGCCCGCCGCGACGGCCGCGTACAACCGCCCCGAGCCCACCGTCAACGACCTCCCAGGCCCGCAAGACACCGAAGCGCAGGAGCCTAGCCCGCAGGTGGTGACGTACGCCACGCATTTTCGTGGCAGGACGCGTGCCGTGATCTGCAACGGAACGCATGGTGCGAGAGTCTTCAAGAAGGGGCGCAGAACGCGTACGAGGTCGTACCGGAACGTATGACGCGAAATTGGAGTCCGTGCACAACATGAGCGACGAGCCGCAGCAGCCGACCGAGGGCTGGGCACCGAGAGAGCCGCTGGCGGCCGAACAGACGGGTGGGAAGAAGAAGATGAAGCGGCCCAGGCGCACCGGCTGGCGGCGGATCATCCCCACCTGGCGCATGGTGCTCGGCACCTTCGTGATCGGCGTCCTGCTGCTCGTCGGCCTGTTCTTCCTCGGCTACTCCCTGGTCAAGATCCCGCCGGCCAACGCGCTCGCCACCAAGCAGTCCAACGTCTTCCTGTACGCCGACGGCTCGCAGCTCGCCCGGGACGGCGAGGTCAACCGGGAGAACGTGTCGCTCGCGCAGGTCTCCAAGGACGCCCAGCACGCCGTACTGGCCGCCGAGGACCGCGACTTCTACACCGAGTCCGCCATCGACCCCAAGGCGATGCTGCGGGCCGGCTGGAACACCGCGACCGGCAAGGGCCGCCAGTCCGGCTCGACGATCACCCAGCAGTACGTCAAGAACTACTACCTGGGCCAGGAACAGACCGTCACCCGCAAGGTGAAGGAGTTCTTCATCTCGATCAAGCTGGACCGCACGGAGTCCAAGGACCAGATCCTGGAGGGCTACCTCAACACCAGCTACTTCGGCCGCAACGCCTACGGCATCCAGGCCGCCGCCCAGGCCTACTACGGCCAGGACGCCACCGACCTCGACCCGGCCCACGCCGCCTACCTCGCCGCACTGGTCAACGCGCCCAGCGAGTACGACGTCGTCGCCCACCCCGAGAACAAGCAGGCGGCCGTGGCCCGTTGGAACTACGTCCTGGACGGCATGGTCAAGAAGGGCTGGCTGACCGAGGCGAAGCGGGCCGGGCTGAAGTTCCCGATGCCGAAGGAGCAGACGGTCTCCACCGGCCTGTCCGGGCAGCGCGGTTACATCGTCGAGGCGGTCAAGAGCTACCTGATCAAGAACAAGATCGTCACCGCCGACGAGCTGGAGGCCGGCGGCTACCGCATCAAGACGACCCTGGACAAGAGCAAGCAGGACGCCTTCGTGAAGGCCGTCGACGACCAGGTGATGTCCAAGCTGGACAAGAAGGACCGCAAGGTCGACAACTACGTCCGCGCGGGCGGCGCCTCCGTCGACCCCAAGACCGGCAAGGTCGTCGCGATGTACGGCGGCATCGACTACGTCAAGCAGTACACGAACGGCGCGACCCGCGGCGACTTCCAGGTCGGCTCCACCTTCAAGCCCTTCGTGTTCACCTCGGCCGTGGAGAACCACTCCGAGACGCAGGACGGCGAGATGATCACGCCCAACACCTACTACGACGGCACCAACAAGCGCCCCGTGGAAGGCTGGACCGGCGGCACCTACGCGCCCGAGAACGAGGACCAGACCTCCTACGGCGACATCACCGTGCGCACCGCCACCAACAAGTCCGTCAACGCGGTGTACGCGCAGATGGCCGTCGACGTCGGTCCCGAAAAGGTGAAGCAGACCGCCGTCGACCTCGGCATCCCCTCCAACACCCAGGACCTCAACGCGTACCCGTCGATCGCGCTCGGCACCGCCACCGCCAGCGTCCTCGACATGGCGGAGGCCTACGCGACCCTCGCCAACCACGGCCGGCACGGCACGTACACGATGATCGACTCGATCACCAAGGACGGCCAGGACGTGGTGGAGCTGCCCAAGGAGCAGTCCCACCAGGCCGTCAGCCGCGAGGCCGCCGACACCACCACGTCGATCCTGCAGAGCGTGGTCGAGAGCGGCACCGCGACCGTCGCCCAGGGCGCCGACCGTCCCGCCGCCGGCAAGACCGGCACCGCGGAGAACGACACGGCCGCCTGGTTCGCCGGCTACACCCCCGACCTCGCGACCGTGGTCTCCGTGATGGGCCAGGACCCCGTCACCGCCAAGCACAAGCCGCTCTACGGCGCGATGGGCCTGGACCGCGTCAACGGCGGCGGCCCGCCGGCCGAGATCTGGGCACAGTTCACCAAGGCGGCCCTGAAGGGCGAGAAGGTCACCGACTTCGACCTCCAGCTCCAGGCCGGCGCCGAACAGACCGCCCCGCCGTCCGAGGAGGCCACGCCCCCGGACACCGGCGACCAGGACAACGGCGGCACCACCGACGGCGGCCAGGGCGACCAGGGCCAGACCCAGGGACAGACGCAGGGCCAGACGGACGGCGGCACGACGACGGACGGCGGCACCACAGCCACCGGCGGAACCACCGACGGGGGCACCACCGGCGGCACGACCACCGACGGAGGCACCACGACCGACGGCGGTACGACGGACGGCGGCACCACCGGCGACACGACGGCCGGCACCGACACCGGGGGCACCACTGACGGCGGCACCACGGGCGGTACGACGGGCACGGACACCGGCGGCAACAGCACCGGCACGACGGCGGGCCCGCAGAGCACGGCGAGACGCCAGCAATAGCCGCCGGCGACAGCGGCGCCCGCTCAGTGCCCGGAGGTCGCCTTCAGGCCCACCACGGCGACCAGCAGCAGCGAGACGAAGAAGATCCGAGCGGCGGTGACGGGCTCCCCCAGCACCACCATCCCGAGCACCGCCGCACCGGCCGCCCCGATCCCCACCCACACGCCGTAGGCGGTACCGATGGGCAGGGAACGGGCGGCGTACGAGAGCAGCAGCATGCTGGCGACGATCCCGGCACCGGTGAACAGGCTCGGGACGAGACGGGTGAAACCGTCGGTGTACTTCATCCCGATCGACCAGCCCACTTCGAGCAGACCGGCGACGAGCAGCAGAACCCAGGCCATGACAGGCACCTCCGAGACGTACGTACTGAACGGGGGTGCGTCGTCTTTGCGTCCTGCTCCCGGTACGGCGCGTCTCGTCGGGGTCCTTCAAAACTAGCAAAGAAACGGGAAAGGGGCTGGTGACGATGGTCACCAGCCCCTTTGAAACCCTTGATTCAGAGGTACAGGCCGGTCGAATCCTCGGAGCCCTCGAACCGGTCCGCCGCCACGGCGTGCAGGTCACGTTCCCGCATGAGCACGTACGCAGTGCCCCGCACCTCGACCTCGGCGCGGTCCTCCGGGTCGTACAGCACCCGGTCGCCCGGCTCGACGGTCCGCACGTTCTGACCCACCGCGACGACCTCGGCCCACGCCAGCCGACGGCCCACGGCCGCCGTGGCCGGGATCAGGATCCCGCCACCGGAACGCCGCTCGCCCTCGCCGGCCTCCTGCCGCACCAGCACCCGGTCGTGCAGCATCCGGATCGGCAGCTTGTCGTCGTGGGTGCGCTGCTCGTCTCGTCTGGGCTCGTCTCTTTTGGCGCTCACGCCCTGAACCTACCTGTCCGCACCGCGTCCGTACGCCGCCGGGTCAGCGCTTGCGCCGACGGGCGCCGAAGGCCAGCAGGCCCACGACACCGACCACCACGAGGGCGACCGGCACGACACGCTCAAGGCGGGGCGCGCCCTCCTCGTCCACGAACTGCGCCTTCACGTCGCTGACGACCCGGTTGACGCCGACGTAGGCGCGGCCGACGGTGTGATCGATGTTCGACACAACCTTGGCCTTGGCGTCTCCGACGATCGTCTTCGGGTGCACCCGCACCCCGATCTCGTCGAGCGTCTCGGCCAGCACGTCGCGGCGGCGTTTGATGTCCGCCTCGATCTGCGCCGGGTTTCTGGTGTCCGACGTGTCCGCCACGGTTGGGCCTCCGAAGTCAGCTGATGCGTGTTTGTGCCGTTGTTCTGGACAGTCTGTCAGCTCCGCCCGCCGCCGCACTGTCAGGACCCCCGGTTACGCTGGCCCGATGAGTGAGCGACTCCAGCCCGGGGACGTGGCCCCCGACTTCACCCTCCAGGACGCCGACGGCACCGAGGTGTCCCTCGCGGACCACAAGGGCCGCAAAGTCATCGTCTACTTCTACCCGGCGGCCCTGACGCCCGGCTGCACCAAGCAGGCCTGCGACTTCACGGACAACCTGGAGCTGCTGACCGGCGCGGGGTACGACGTCCTCGGCATCTCCCCCGACAAGCCGGAGAAACTGGCCAAGTTCCGCGACAAGGAATCCCTGAGGATCACGCTCCTGGCCGACCCGGAGAAGACGGTCACGGAGTCCTACGGCGCGTACGGCGAGAAGAAGAACTACGGCAAGACCTACATGGGCGTCATCCGCTCCACGATCGTGGTGGACGAGGAGGGCAAGGTCGAACGGGCGCTGTACAACGTCCGAGCGACGGGCCACGTAGCAAAGATCATCAAGGACCTGGGCATCTGAGCACCCCCTTCCACCAAGCGTTCTAAGCAAACGGCCTGCACCGGGGTGACCTGGCGCAGGCCGTTTTACGTTCCAGGCGTGACTGTCCGATTAGCGGTTCGTTACTCCGTACGAGGCTGCGAACGTGTGGTCGGGGACGGAGGGGAACATGGCTGCTCGGTACACCCGCGAGTTACTTGAGGAGGCGGCTCGCCGCACGACGCACATCGATGACGCGGTCCGATGGTGCGGGGGCAGCCCCTCGCCCGGCAGCAGGCGTTATCTACGTCGGATGATGGCGGAGGAGGGCGTCGACATCTCCCATCTCATGACGAATCAGGTGCGCCACACCGAGGAGCGACTCCGGGCGGCCGTGGCGACGTCGACCAGCATCAAAGACGTCGTGCGGCGCCTCGGGATCAGCCAGGTAGGCGGCAACCAGACGCACATCAGTCGCCGTATCACCGCTCTCGGAATCGACACGAGCCATTTCGTGGCCGTACGACGGGGGCGCCCCAAAGGTTCGCTCGGGGAGACTCTCTGTCTTCGTTCCGCCGAGGACGGACGGGTGCCGGGTGACCGCCTGCGCCGCGCACTGCTCCAGGCCGGGGTCGAGGAGCACTGCACGATGTGCGGTACGGGGCCGGAGCACAATGGCCGGCCGCTCAGGCTCGAAGTGGACCACGTCAACGGCGACTGGTGGGACAACCGCCAGCAGAACCTCCAACTGCTCTGCCCCAACTGCCACGCGGTGACGGACACTTACCGCGGCCGCAAGCGGAGGACCCGGCCATGAGCTCTCCGAAGTACACCAGGGACCTGCTCACCCGTACGGCGGCCGTCTCCGCGAGCCTGCCCGACCTGATGCGCAGACTGAACGCTCCGATGGGCAGCGCGCCGCGCAACTACCTGCTCAGGCGCCTAGAGCACTACGGAATCGACACCTCGCACTTCGTCGATGAGCCGCTGCCCGAACGGGAGCGGAGGAGCTACTCGAAGACGCTTCTGCAGGCAGCGGCCGCCCGTTCGTCCAGCATCCGCGAGATGGTCGAGCACATGGGCCTTGAGCCGCGCGACAGTCCGTACGGCCATATCCGAAAGAAGCTGGACCAGTTCGGGATCGACACCTCGCACTTCACCAGCGGGCGCAGATACGGCCCTGGAATCCTGCCGTGCAACCAACTCGCGCCTGCCGTGGCTTCCTCCCGAACCTTTGCGGGCGTCCTGAAGCTGCTCGGCATCGTCGACAACGGAGCTGCCCGCGAACGCCTCAAGAGAAGCGTGGCAGCCCACAACCTGTCGATCAGTCACTTCGTCGGTCAGGGACATCGCCTCGGTACTCCGGGCAGGAATCGCAAGTCCGCAGCCCAGATCCTGGTCCGGCTGGAGCCGGGTGCGTCCCGCACCAAAACGACGCAGCTGCGACGGGCGCTCGATGATCTCGGCATCCCGCACATCTGTGCAAGCTGCGGGGTCGGGGACGTATGGCAGGGCAGACGACTCGTCCTGGAGGTCGATCACATCAACGGAGACCGGCTGGACAACCGGAAGGAAAACCTTCGGTATCTGTGCCCGTCCTGCCACAGCCAGACGCGGACCTTCTCGAATCGATCTCCCCGTACGACCTCGCAGCCGCGCCCAGTAGAGTAAGCACCGCTGCGGGCCCGTACCCCAGCTGGCTAGAGGGCGCCGGTTTAGGTCCGGTGTGTCGTGGGTTCGAATCCCACCGGGCCCACAGGAAAAGTAGCCCGACGCCTTTGTCCGAAGGCGTCGGGCCTTTCTGTTGTCAGCCCAACAACTCCCGCACCACCGGCACCAACCCCCGAAACGCCTTCCCCCGATGACTGATCGCGTTCTTCTCCTCGGGGGTCAACTCCGCGCAGGTCTGGGTGTATCCCTCCGGCTGCAGGATCGGGTCGTAGCCGAAGCCGTTCGTGCCGGAAGGGGTGTGGCGGAGGCGGCCCCGAAGGTGCCCCTCGACCACCCGTTCCGTGCCGTCCGGCAACGCCAACGCCGCCGCGCAGGCGAAGTGGGCTCCGCGGTGTTCGTCGGCGATGTCCGAGAGTTGGGCCAGCAGGAGGTTCAGGTTCGCCTCGTCGTCTCCGTGGTGGCCCGACCAGCGGGCGGAGAAGATGCCGGGGGCGCCGTTCAGGACGTCGACGCAGAGGCCCGAATCGTCGGCGACGGCCGGCAGGCCCGTCGCCTGGGCCAGGGCGTGGGCCTTCAGGAGGGCGTTCTCGGCGAAAGTGACGCCGGTTTCCTTGACGTCGGGAATCTCGGGATACGCGTCCGCGCCGACCAGCTCGTGAGGCAGGTCGGCCGCGGCGAGGATCGCCCTCAGTTCGACGATCTTTCCGGCGTTGCGCGTGGCGAGGATCAGGCGGGTCATGCCCGACAGTATTGCGGGCCCCCCGCTCGCTACGACGTGCAGACCTTCGTCAGTTCGCCCGCCGCGTCCGTGACCGGGCTGACGTCCGGCGTGTTGTCGCCGTTCTTGATCGCCGTACGGACGTTGTCGACGGCGTCCCCGAGGTCCTCGACGGCCTTGTTGACGTCGGTGTTGTCGGTCTTGTCACCGATCTTGTCGAGGTCCTTGTCGATGGAGGCGAGGGACTCGTCGATCTGGGTCGGGTCGTTGGAGGCGTTCTCCACCGCCTGCTGGAGGGAGGTGACGCTGTCGGCGATCGCGTCGGCGGTCTGGACGCAGTCCAGGGCCTTGTCGACGGCGTCGCAGCCCGTGGTCACCGCGGTCGTCAACCCGATGGCCGCCACTGCGGCGGCGGTGACGACGAAACGGCGACGGCGGCTTGCGGCCATGGCTGTGTTCCCTCCCGTTTTTCTGGCCCGAAGGGCCCCCGTATGCAGGCCCGAAAGGCCCTCGTGTGCAGGCCTGGAAGGCCTTCGTACGCAGGCCCGGACGGCCCCCGTGTGCTGGTCGGGCGCACGGTGGTGTGCCGTGCGCCCGCATTGGTAGGGACGCCGGTGCGGGCGGCCGGGTTGCCCCGTCCGCCGCCCTTTCTTGGTGCGCCCTTTACTTTTCGAGGACCGTATCAAGCGCCTTGCGCTGCAGGACAGCGAGTTCCGAGCAGCCGGCGACGGCGAGGTCGAGGAGGGCGTTGAGCTCGTCGCGCGCGAAGGGTTCGGCCTCGGCGGTGCCCTGGACCTCGACGAAGCGTCCGTCGCCGGTGCAGACGACGTTCATGTCGGTCTCGGCCTTCACGTCCTCCTCGTAGCAGAGGTCCAGCAAGGGGACTCCGCCCACGATGCCGACCGAGACCGCGGAGACCGTGCCGGTGAGCGGCTGGCGGCCGGCCTTGACGAGCTTCTTGCCCTGGGCCCAGGCCACGGCGTCGGCCAGTGCCACGTACGCGCCGGTGATGGCCGCCGTACGGGTGCCGCCGTCGGCCTGGAGGACGTCGCAGTCCAGGACGATGGTGTTCTCGCCGAGCGCCTTGTAGTCGATGACCGCGCGCAGGGAGCGGCCGATGAGGCGGGAGATCTCGTGGGTGCGGCCGCCGATCTTGCCGCGTACGGACTCGCGGTCGCCGCGGGTGTTGGTGGCGCGGGGCAGCATGGAGTACTCCGCGGTGACCCAGCCCTCGCCGCTGCCCTTGCGCCAGCGGGGGACGCCTTCGGTGACGGAGGCCGTGCAGAAGACCTTCGTGTCGCCGAAGGAGACGAGGACGGAGCCCTCGGCGTGCTTGCTCCAGCCGCGTTCGATGGTGACCGGGCGGAGCTGTTCGGGCGTGCGGCCGTCGATTCGAGACATGGCGACGAGCCTATCGGCACAGGCAGAAGGGGCTCCTCCCGACCGGGAAAGGAGCCCCGCTTCAGGTGACTTCAGGTCACATCATGTCTTCGATGTCCGCGGCGATGGGGTCGGCGTCGGTGCCGATGACGACCTGGACGGCGGTGCCCATGCGGACGACGCCGTGGGCGCCGGCGGCCTTGAGGGCGGCTTCGTCGACCTTGTCGGGGTCGATGACCTCGGTGCGGAGGCGGGTGATGCAGCCCTCGATCTCTTCGATGTTCTCGATGCCGCCGAGCCCGGCGACGATCTTCTCTGCCTTGGTGGCCATTTCGGTCTCCTCACGCACAGTTGGCCCAACTTTTTGAGCGATTGCGCCGTACGTACCGAAAGATGGCGTTACAGCAAGTCAATCGTCGAGAACTGGTCTACACCACCTGACAGGCGGTCGCCAACTGATGAGTGCCTCCTCCGCCTCCTCCGAGATCACGCCGGCCCGTCGGCGGTGGCAGTCGACGTTCCAGGGCCTGCAGAAGATGGGCCGCAGTCTGCAGCTCCCGATCGCCGTGCTGCCGGCCGCGGGCATCCTCAACCGCCTTGGCCAGCCTGATGTGTTCGGGGACGACGGGCTGGGCTGGACGAACGTCTCCAAGGTGATGGCGGGCGCGGGCGGCGCGCTGCTGGACGGCACGCTCGGGCTCCCCCTGCTGTTCTGCGTGGGCGTGGCCATCGGCATGGCGAAGAAGTCCGACGGCTCGACCGCGCTGGCGGCGCTCGCGGGGTTCCTCGTCTACTTCAACGTGCTGCGCCAGTTCCCGGAGGACTGTCCGGACGGCGCGAAGGCGGTCATCGGGATCGGCTGCCAGGCGACGGTGGACCACTCGGTGGTGGCGTTCACCTACCAGAACCCCGGGGTCTTCGGCGGCATCGTCATGGGCCTGCTGTCGGCGTACTTCTGGCAGCGTTTCCACCGTACGAAGCTGGTGGACTGGCTGGGCTTCTTCAACGGCCGGCGTCTCGTCCCGATCATCATGGCGTTCGTCGCGATCGTGTTCGCCGCGCTGTGTCTGTGGGTGTGGCCGCCGATCGGTGACGGCCTGGAGAACTTCAGCGACTGGCTGAGCGACGCGGGCGCCTGGGGCGCGGGCGTGTTCGGTCTGGCCAACCGGGCGCTGCTCGTCATCGGGCTGCACCAGTTCCTGAACGTGCCCATCTGGTTCCAGTTCGGCAGCTTCACCAAGCCGGACGGTTCGGTGGTGCACGGCGACATCAACATGTTCCTGGCGGGCGACCCGAACGCGGGCCAGTTCACCTCGGGCTTCTTCCCGATCATGATGTTCGCCCTGCCGGCCGCGGCCCTGGCGATCACGCACTGCGCGAAGCCGAGCCGCCGCAAGGAGGTCGGCGGTCTGATGCTGTCGGTCGCGCTGACGTCGTTCGTCACCGGCATCACCGAGCCGATCGAGTACTCGTTCCTCTTCATCGCGCCGGTGCTGTACGCGGTGCACGCGGTGCTGACCGGTGTGTCGATGGCGGTGACGTGGGGGCTCGGGGTGCACGACGGCTTCAGCTTCTCGGCCGGGCTCATCGACTACGTCATCAACTGGAACCTCGCGACCAGGCCCTGGGCGATCATCCCGATCGGTCTGTGCTTCGCCGTCGTCTACTACGTGATCTTCCGTTTCGCGATCACGAGATTCGACCTGAAGACCCCGGGCAGGGAACCGGAGGACGAGCGCGAGGACGTCACCAAGGCCTGACACCCAGGTGCACCGGCCTCTACTGCGCGTAGCGATTCCGTTGCGGAATTGACGGGTTCCTTAATAACGACTCCATCGTGTACAACAGGTCTACACCACTGAGTGGTGTAGACCACCACCCGATGGAGGAAGAAGTATGAGTACCGCCACCGCACCGGCGGCCCCCGCGAAGAGGCGGGGATCCGGTCTGCTCCAGGGCCTGCAGAAGGTCGGCCGCAGCCTGCAGCTGCCGATCGCCGTGCTGCCGGCGGCGGGCATCCTGCTGCGTCTCGGCCAGCGGGACGTGTTCGGCAAGGACGGCCTCGGCTGGGACAAGGTCGCGTCGGTCTTCGCCACCGCGGGCGACGCCGTCTTCAGCAATCTGCCGCTGCTGTTCTGTGTCGGCATCGCCATCGGCTTCGCCAAGAAGGCGGACGGCTCGACGGCCCTGGCGGCGCTGGTCGGCTTCCTCGTCTACAAGAACGTCCTGACGGCGTTCCCCATCACCGACGCCAAGGTCACCAAGGGCGCGGACATCGCCGCCACCTACAACGACCCCAAGGTCCTCGGCGGCATCATCATGGGCCTCATAGCCGCCGTCACCTGGCAACGTTTCCACCGCACCAAGCTCCCCGACTGGCTGGGCTTCTTCAACGGCCGCCGCCTGGTGCCGATCCTGATGGCCTTCATCGGCACCGCCGTCGGCGTCCTGTTCGGTCTGGTCTGGGAGCCGATCGGCAACGTCATCACCGACTTCGGCGAGTGGATGACCGGTCTCGGCGCCTTCGGCGCGGGCCTCTTCGGCCTGATCAACCGCGCGCTGCTCCCGGTGGGCATGCACCAGTTCGTCAACACCGTGGCCTGGCAGGAGATCGGCTCCTTCAAGGACCCGTCGGGTGCCGTCTGGCACGGTGACCTGCCGCGCTTCTTCCACGGCGACCCGACGGCCGGCCAGTTCATGTCGGGCTTCTTCCCGATCATGATGTTCGCGCTCCCCGCCGCCGCGCTGGCGATCACGCACACCGCCCGTCCCGAGCGCCGCAAGGCCGTCGGGGGCATGATGATGTCGCTCGCGCTGACCTCCTTCGTCACGGGTATCACCGAGCCGATCGAGTTCGCGTTCATGTTCATCGCGCCGGTCCTCTACGCCATCCACGCGGTCCTCACCGCGCTCTCGATGGCCGTCACCTGGGGCCTCGGCGTCCACCACGGCTTCAGCTTCTCGGCGGGCGCGATCGACTACTTCCTCAACTGGAACCTGGCGACCAAGCCCTGGCTGATCATCCCGATCGGCCTGGTGTTCGCGGCGATCTACTACACGGTCTTCCGCTTCGCCATTACCAAGTGGAACCTCCCCACCCCGGGCCGCGAACCCGAGGAAGAGGTCGAGGACCTCACCAAGGCGTAGGCCCGCACCACACGCGATGCCCGGCCCGGAGGCGCACTCCGGGCCGGGCATCGGCAGTTCAGACGGTGAGTACGATCTTCCCCCGCACCGACCTGCTCTCACTCCGGCGGTGTGCCTCCGCGGCCTCGGTGAGCGGGAGGGTCAGACCGACGCGGGCCTTCTTCCTCCCGTCGGCGAGGTCGGCGAGGATCTGCGCCAGCAGCACGCCGTCGGACTGCGCGTTGACACGGCGTACCTCGACCCCGCGCTCCGCCGGAGGCTCCAGCACGACCGCGATGACGACGAAGACACCGCCGTCGCGCACGGCGTGGATCAGATCGCCGCCGATACCGGCCGGGTCCACGACGAGGTCGACCCCGCCGGGCACCGACTTCCGTACCGCGGCGGCGAGTTCGCCCGCGTCGCCCGCTCGCCCGAGGACGATGTCGGCGCCGAGGTCCTCGACGTACTTCTCGTCCCCGTCCGATGCCACGGCGACGACGGTGGCGCCCCGGCCGGCCGCGTGCTGGACCGCCCACCCGCCGATGGCGCCGCTCGCCCCGGTGACCAGGACGGTCTGCCCGGCTTCGAGTCCGCCCAGGTCGAGGGCCTGCCAGGCGGTCTCGGCGGTGATCGGGACGGCCGCGGCCGTGATGTCGTCGACCTCGTCCGGGATCTCCGCGAGATGCGCGGGGTCGATCGAGACGACCTCCGCGTACGTGCCCTCCTGGTCGACGAACCAGGGTGCGAGCCCGGCGACCCGGGTGCCGGGGGCGAAGGGTCCGTCGCCGTCGATGACCCTGCCCGCGAGGTCCGCGCCGAGGATGAACGGCGGTGCCAGGTCGGGCAGCACCTGGCGCAGCCAGCCCGCGCGGGCGGCGAGGTCGGCCGGGTTCACGGAGGTCCCCGTCACCCGGACCCGGACCCGTCCGGCGCGCGGCTCGGGTTCGGGGATCTCGGTCACGGTGAGCACCTCGGGCCCACCGAAGTCGTACTGCTGAATCGCTTTCATCACAGCCTCTTTCCTGGTGTGCGTCGGGTCAGTCGTGAACCGTCATCCCGAAGCCGCTGTCGAGGCGCAGCGACTCCATCAGCATGAAGGCATTGCTCTCGGTGAACACGTCGGCAGCGGCGAGGACGCCGGTGTACTTCTGGATCACCGGGCGGGAGGCGACCGCGATCACCTCGTCGAGGTAGGTCTTCACCGCAGCCCAGGTGTTGTTGCCGTACTTCACGAAGTACGGGGTGCCGTCGACCGTGGTGAGGGCCTTGCGGATCTCCGTCTCCAGGTCGTCCATGTAGTCGATGTGGACCCGGAGGTCGTGGCGCGTGCCCAGCTTGCCGAGGTGGCCGCCGATGAAGGTGGTCCACGGGTACTTCAGGGCCTTGGCCGGTGCCTTCAGCGAGCCCGGGATGTCCTCGTTGATGTTGAGGTTGGCGAACGGCACCCAGCCGGGCAGGGCGACGTCCACCAGCATCAGCGTGTCGTGGGCGGGGAGGTGGATGTAGATGTTGTCGGGGGTGTGGTTGGCGCCGTGATGGGCGAGTTCGATGCGCTCGCCGCCGATGTGCAGCACCCGGTGGTCCTCGAAGGTCTCCTCGGGGGCGGGCTTGTTGGGGTCGTTGTCCCGTATGAGGAGCCTGCGGGTCTCGGAGTGCCCGATCCGGGTCACGTGCCGGCCGAAGACGCCCGAGCCGCCGGCGTGGTCGGAGTGGTGGTGCGAGTAGACGAGGTGCGTGACCTTGTTGCTCAGACCGCTCGGCCTGGTCACGTCGTCGATCGCGCGCTGGATGTTGTGGCCGATCGAGGGCGGTGCGTCGAGCAGCACCACGCCCTCGCGGGTGGTCAGGAACGCGGCGACGTAGGTGCCGTCGGTGACCCAGTACAGGTTCCGCTTGATCCGTCCCACGTAGTAGCCCTGGCTGTTGAGCGCCGGGCCGAGCGAGGACGGGGGAACCGGGGCGTAGTCGGGCAGGTCGGTGGCATCGGCGGCCAGGGCCGGGGTGCCGAGCGTGGTGTCGGCGACGACGGCCGCGATCGCGGGCACCGCGGCCAGGGCGGCGGCACGGGTCAGAACAGCGCGGCGGGAGGCGTGGGCGGCCATGTTGTGAACCCTCTCAACAAGTCAATTAATTGCTTGACGGAGCAAGCATAAGCTCATCAACTTACTCCGGCAAGGACTTCGCGTGGGTGACCGTGTTCTCAGAAGCTGTCGCCGCTGAGCGCTTCGAGGAAGACCTTCGGGTTCCAGTACTCCCGGTAGTTGACGATGAGCCCGTCCCGGACGGTCACGAAGGTCGCGTAACTCATGTTGTACGGGTTGCCGTTGGAGACCACGCTGCCGATGACGCTCCACTCCGCGATGGCCACGTTCTCCTCGGCGGTCGCGTAGACGCGCACCGAGGGGATCTCGCGCACGTCGATGAGGTCGGGGTAGCCGCGCAGGTAGTCGAAGAGCGCCTCGCGCCCCTCGATCCGGGCCGGCGATCCCTGCGGGGCGAACGGGAATTCGGCGACGACGTCGTCGGCGCACAGGTCCGTCCAGGCCTTCATGTCCTTGGCGAGAAAGGTGTCGAGGCTGCGGCGCAGCAGGTCGACGGACGAGGGGGTGGCGCTCATGGCGTACTCCTGTCGTGAGGGGCGCCCGCCCGAAGAGGCGGCCGCCGGAGACTCCGACACTAGCATTGTGTAAGCGACACAGCGACACTTAATTTCGAGAGTCGCCCCAGACCGCCCCGCCGAGCGGTCGTCGCCAGGTCACCAGGCGAGCGGCATCGTGAAGTTCCCGAGGCGGGCGACCTCGTCGGCGATCTCCGCGATCGTGGTGTGGTCCAGCTCCGCCTCGAAGGCCTCACGGGCGCGGGTCAGCGCGGGCTGGAGACCGCCCACGATGTTGCTGCCGACCGCGCAGTCCTGTGGCGGCGGGGAGCGGTGCAGGGTGAACAGGCGGGTGTCCTCCACCGCCCGATACACCTCCAACAGCCGGATCTCCTCGGCCGGCCTGGCCAGCAACGCGCCGCCGCCCGCCCCGAGTTGGGACTTGGTGAGCCCGGCACTGTTCAGCCGGGAGAGCAGGCCGCGGATCACGACGGGGCTCGTGTTGGCCGAGTGGGCGAGATCCTCGGAGCGCAGCGGTTTGTCGCCGCTGACCGCGAGGGCGACCAGGGCGTGCACGGCGACGACGAAGCGGCTGCTGGTAGGCATGGCGGTCCCGGAGCGCGTAAGGGTGGCGGTTACACGTCCCACTATGCCGCAGCGACGACTTGCCGTGCGACCGGGAATGGACGCACCATTTGCTTGCTTGAGCAAGAGGAGACTTGGAGTGCTGCACTGGAGGAGATGAGAACCATGGCTGATGTCCCGACGTCACGGGTCGCGGTGGTGACCGGCGGTGCCGGCGCGATCGGCGGTGCGATCGCGCGCGAACTCGCCCGCCTCGGCCACCGGGTCGTCGTCCTGGACCGGATCGGTGACGTCGTAGGCGATCTCGCCTCGGAGGAGGACGTACGGCGGGCCGCCGCCGAGATCCTGGAGCGGTACGGCCGGGTCGACGTGCTCGTCCACTCGGCCGCCGCGGTCGACCCGCAGGAGTTGGAAACTGTCGACCTCGCGACCTGGCGGCGGATCCAGGCCGTCAACGTCGAGTCGGTCCTGCTGCTGGCCCAGGCCTTCACGCCCGGGATGCGGGAGCGCCGGTTCGGGCGGATCGTCCTCATCACCTCCGACACGGTCTGGAAGCCGCCGAGCGGCGATCTGCTCGCCTACATCACCAGCAAGGGGGCGCTCACCGCGTTCGGGCGCACCCTGGCCGTCGCGCTGGGCGGGGACGGCATCGCCGTGACGTCCGTGGCCCCGGGCCTCACCCGCACCCCGTCGACCGCGTACCAGCCCGACGAGGCGTTCGAAGCGGCCCTCGCCGGCCAGGCACTCCCCCGCGCCCTGGTCCCCGAGGACGTCGCGGCGACCGTGGGCTTCCTGGCCGGCGAGGGCGCGCAGGCCCTGACCGGCCAGGTCCTGACGGTGGACGGCGGCAGCGTGCTGCGGTGACCGCGCGGCCACACACGCCGAGGCCCCCGGAGCAGAAAGCTCCGGGGGCCTCGGCACGTCGTAGGACTCTGCTGTCGTAGAACCTAGATCTCGTACGACATCCTCGGCGCCGCCAGTTCCACCGGACCGGTGTAGACCGCGCGGGCGTCGGTGAGGTTGGCCTGCGGGTCGGTCCACGGGGGGATGTGGGTGAGGACCAGGCGGCGGGCGCCGGCCCGGGTCGCCGTCTCGCCCGCCTCGCGGCCGTTGAGGTGCAGGTCGGGGATGTTCTCCTTGCCGTACGTGAACGCGGCCTCGCACAGGAACAGGTCGGTGTCCCGGGCGAGTTCGTCCAGGGCCGGGCTGATGCCGGTGTCGCCGGAGTACGTCAGGGACCTTCCCCCGTGCTCGACCCGGATGCCGTACGCCTCCACGGGATGGGCCACGCGTTCGGTGTGCACGGTGAACGGGCCGATCTCGAACGTGGACGGCTTGACGGTGTGGAAGTCGAAGACCTCGCTCATGGAGGAGGCGGTGGGGGTGTCGGCGTAGGCCGTGGTGAGGCGGTGTTCGGTGCCTTCGGGGCCGTAGACCGGGATGGGGTCGCAACGGCCGCCGTCGTGGCGGTAGTAGCGCGCGACGAAGTACGCGCACATGTCGATGCAGTGGTCGGCGTGCAGATGGCTGAGGAAGATCGCGTCGAGGTCGTAGAGACCGCAGTGGCGCTGCAGCTCGCCAAGGGCGCCGTTGCCCATGTCGAGGAGCAGCCGGAAGCCGTCGGCCTCTACGAGGTAGCTCGAACAGGCCGATTCCGCGGACGGGAACGACCCCGAGCAGCCGACGACGGTGAGCTTCATAAAGCAGAAACCTCCGCTGGCGGAAAATCCAGAAGATCGGGGAATGGGGCGTCGGGGGTCGTGCGGTCCGTCGAGCGTAAGGCGCAAAACGTCCGGTCGCTCCTCCGCCAAGGGCTGTTGTGGGCGAACTCACCTGTGCTGTCACCGGTTCGGCTGGAAGCGGGGCGCGTGGGGTTGAGAAGAGGGCGCGCGGCTTGGATTGCGCGCCGGTACCGTCGTCCGCATGAACACGACGTGGTGGCTCGCGCTGGCGGCGGTGATGTTGCTGGCGCTGGTCGCCACGCTGGTGGACGGGTGGGGGCGGGGGCGGCGGCCCGCGCGGAAAGTGCGCGGGGACCGGCCGCGGCCCGCCGAGATCTGGTGGGCGAACGTCCCCTACGAGGATCAGCCGGGGGCCGCGAAGGACCGGCCGTGTCTGGTGCTCTCCGTGCGGGGGCGGACGGCGACGGTCGCGAAGATCACCAGCAAGTACCACGACGAGCGGGGCGGGGTGATCGCGCTGCCCCCGGGGTCGGTGGGGGACGCGCAGGGGCGGGCGAGCTATCTGGAGACCGACGAGCTGCGGTCCGTGCCGGTGGCCGATTTCCGGCGGCGGGTGGGGGTCGCGGACCCGGCCCTGTGGGACCAGGTGCGGCACCTCGCCCGGTAGGCGGCTACTGCGCAACCTCCCCTGAATCCATGGCAATTGGGGTGGTGCGCGCAGGGGTCGAACGCCGGTGTGCGGGGATACTGACCCGTATGACGGACTGGCTCATACTCGCGGGTTGTCTGGTGGTGGCGTGGCTGGCGTGGGGTCTCGACAACCGCGCGCGTGACGCTGTCGAGGAGGCCCGGCGGAAGGCGTTCCTGGCCCAGGAGCGGAACGACGTCCGCGTCGAGCCGGATGCCGTGGAACGACTGGGGCCGGCGGGCCTGGTCTGGCTGAACGGCCAGGACCCGTCAAGGATGAGAGAGGGCGCGGTGGCCGGCCTGGTGGCCGCCGGCCTGCTGCGCCGGACGTCGCCCGACGGACCCGGCAGGCAGCGTTGGATCGCTCGCGGCAGGTTGCCCGAGACCGCCGACCCGTTCGAGCGCGAACTGTGGACCGCGGCGCTGCCGCCGCATGTGCGCGACCCTGCCCACTCCCGCCTCCACCTGGAGGGCGAGTACTTGTCGGACCTGGTGATCCCGAACTCCTGGCACCTGCTGGAGGAGGCGAAGGCGCGGCTGATCAGCGAGGGCTATCTGCGGGATCGGTCCGAGCGCGTGCCCGGCGGACCGCCGGCCAGGGGCCGTTGGTCGACGATCGCCGCGGCGGCGACGGTACCGGCGGTGGCCGTGCTGCTCCTCGACCAGGCCTGGATCCGGGCCGCGCTGGCGCTGGTCATCGGTGCGCTCACCGTACTGCAGGCGCTGCCCGGCGGTCGGTTCACGCCGGGGCCGATGCCGCCCACGACCGCCAAGGGGGACGAGGTGCTCAGGATGGCGTTCGAACGGTACGCGGAGCTGGATCCGGCCACGCGCCCGGCGACGGAGCCGTACGACCCGGGCCAGGTGCGGATGGCGGTCGCGCTCTACGGCCCCGCGGTGCTCGACCACGTCGACGCGAGGATGAAGGGCGACTGGGGCCGCGAGGCGGTCGTCTCCTGGGGCCCCGGGGAGTGACCCCCGGGGCGCTCGGATCAGGCCCAGAGCTGACCCTGGAGGGTCTTGATCGCTTCCTCGGTCGTCGCGGCCGTGTACACACCCGTCGACAGGTACTTCCAGCCGCCGTCCGCCACCACGAACGCGATGTCGGCCGTCTCTCCTGCCGCTACGGCCTTCTTGCCCACGCCGATCGCCGCGTGGAGAGCCGCGCCGGTGGAGACGCCGGCGAAGATGCCCTCCTGCTGGAGGAGTTCGCGGGTGCGGGTGACCGCGTCGGCGGAGCCGACCGAGAAGCGGGTGGTGAGGACGGACGCGTCGTAGAGCTCCGGGACGAAGCCCTCGTCGAGGTTGCGGAGGCCGTACACGAGGTCGTCGTAGCGCGGCTCGGCGGCGACGATCTTGACGTCCGGCTTCTGTTCGCGGAGGTAGCGGCCCACGCCCATGAGCGTGCCCGTGGTGCCCAGGCCCGCGACGAAGTGGGTGATGGAGGGGAGGTCGGTGAGGATCTCCGGGCCCGTCGTCGCGTAGTGGGCGCCCGCGTTGTCCGGGTTGCCGTACTGGTAGAGCATCACCCAGTCGGGGTGCTCGGCGGAGAGCTCCTTGGCCACGCGTACGGCGGTGTTGGAGCCGCCGGCGGCCGGGCTGGAGATGATCTCGGCACCCCACATGCCGAGCAGGTCACGGCGTTCCTGCGAGGTGTTCTCGGGCATCACGCAGACCATGCGGTAGCCCTTGAGCTTCGCCGCCATGGCCAGGGAGATGCCGGTGTTGCCGGAGGTCGGCTCCAGGATCGTGCAGCCCGGGGTCAGGCGGCCGTCCTTCTCCGCCTGTTCGACCATGTGCAGGGCCGGGCGGTCCTTGACCGAGCCGGTCGGGTTGCGGTCCTCCAGCTTGGCCCAGATACGGACCTCGGCGGACGGCGAGAGCCGCGGCAGGCGCACCAGAGGGGTGTTGCCCACCGCGGCCAGCGGGGAGTCGTAGCGCATCGAGGATCAGGCCATGCCGCCGGCCACGGCCGGCAGGATCGTCACGTTGTCGCCGTCGGCGACCTTGGTGTTGATGCCCTCCAGGAAGCGGACGTCCTCGTCGTTCAGGTAGACGTTGACGAAGCGGCGCAGCTCGCCGCCGTCCACGATGCGGGCCTGGATGCCCGTGTGCCGGGTCTCGAGGTCGGTGAAGAGCTCGGCGAGGGTGTCCCCGTTGCCCTGCACGGCCTTCTGGCCGTCGGTGTACGGGCGGAGGATGGTGGGGATGCGGACCTCGATGGCCATGGCGAAGGGCTCCTGTCGGAAAGGGTCTGGTCTCGGGGAGAGCGCGGCACAGCGCCGCGGCGGACGGCCTGCGGCGACAGCGCGGAGGTCAACAGATGGCGCTGTTCAGCCTGCACAGGTCGACGTGCAGCCGCGCCACGAGCAGCGTGCCCGGCGCCTTGTCGCTCACGTCGAGAAGAACCATGGGGTCATCGTATCGATTCCCGGCCGGGACGCCGGAGTGTGATCTCACATCACGGACGGATTTCATCCACCGTTCGAGATCAGTACGACTCCACCACCTTGACCTCCTCCTCCGTGACCTCGCCTTCCACGATGCGGTACGAGCGGAACTGGAAGTCGCCGAGGCCGTCTGTGTCGGCGGTGGACACCAGGACGTAGTGGGCGCCGGGCTCGTTCGCGTAGGAGATGTCGGTGCGCGAGGGGTAGGCCTCGGTCGCGGTGTGGGAGTGGTAGACGACCACCGGCTCCTCGTCGCGGTCGTCCATCTCGCGGTAGAGCTTGAGCAGGTCGCCGGAGTCGAACTCGTAGAACGTGGGCGACATGGCCGCGTTCAGCATCGGGATGAAGCGCTCGGGGCGGTCCGAGCCCTCGGGGCCCGCGACGACGCCGCACGCCTCGTCGGGGTGGTCCTTGCGCGCGTGCGCGACGATCTGGTCGACGAGGGCCTGGGTGATGGTCAGCATGTTCGTCAGGATAAGCAGAGGGCCCGTTCGTACCAATGGGTGGTACGGACGGGCCCATATGCCGGACGAGTCGATCAGCCGATCTTCTCGAACTCCGGTTCCCGGCGCGCCGCGATCTCCGGGTTGCGGGACTTCAGGACCGACCAGCCGATGCCGAGGACCGCCGCCCAGCCGGCCATCACGTACAGGCAGATCCGGGAGTCGGCGTCGTAGGCGATCAGGCAGGTGACGAAGAGGAGGAAGGCGATGGCGATCCAGCTGCACTTCGAGCCGCCCGGGGCCGGGAAGGAGGACGCGGGCAGGCGGCCCGCGTCGACCGCGCGGCGGTACAGGACGTGGCTGATCAGGATCATCAGCCAGGTCCAGATGCCGGCCGCGGTGGCCACCGAGGTGACGTAGCCGAAGGCCTTCTCGGGGACGACGTAGTTCAGGACGACGCCGATGCCCATGCACAGGACGGAGACGGTGATGCCGAAGGCCGGGGCCTTGGTGCCGGAGAGGCGCTGGAAGACCTTGGGGGCCTCGCCGTTGGCGGCCAGGTTGCGCAGCATGCGGCCGGTCGAGTACATGCCGGAGTTGCAGGAGGACAGGGCCGCGGTGAGGACGACGAAGTTGACGATGCCGGCGCCGGCCGGGATGCCGATCTTCGCGAAGGCCTCGACGAAGGGCGAGACGCCCGGGGCGAACTCGGTCCACTTCACGACGCAGAGGATGACGGTGAGCGCGCCGACGTAGAAGAGGGCGATGCGCCACGGGAGGGTGTTGATCGCCTTGGGGAGGGTCTTCTCGGGGTTCTCGGACTCGCCGGCGGTGACGCCGACCAGCTCGACCGCGAGGTAGGCGAACATGACGCCCTGCAGGGTCATCAGGGACGAGCCGACGCCCTTGGGGAAGAAGCCGTCGAACTGCCAGAGGTTGGCGACGGCGGCGGTGTCACCGGCGGAGCTGAAGCCGAAGGTGAGGACGCCGAGGCCGATCACGATCATGCCGATCAGGGCGGTGACCTTGACCATCGAGAACCAGAACTCCAGCTCCCCGAAGACCTTCACGGAGATCAGGTTGACCCCGAAGAGGACCACCAGGAAGACCAGCGCCGTCACCCACTGCGGGACGGACGGGAACCAGTAGTTGACGTAGATCGCGGCGGCGGTCAGCTCGGCCATGCCGGTGACCACCCACATCAGCCAGTACGTCCAGCCGGTGAAGTAGCCGAAGAACGGGCCGAGGAACTCGCGGGAGTACTCCGCGAAGGAGCCCGACACCGGGCGGTACAGGAGCAGTTCGCCGAGCGCCCGCATGATGAAGAAGATGATCACGCCCGCGAGGGCGTACATGACGATGAGGCTCGGACCGGCCTTGGCGATGTTCGCGCCGGCGCCCAGGAACAGCCCGACCCCGATGGCACCGCCGATGGCGATCATCTGGACCTGCCGGCTGCCGAGCCCGCGCTCGTACCCCTCCTCGGGGGTCTTCCCCTCCTCGGGGATGTTGTCCGTGTCGACCTGAGCGGAGGTCATGTGGTGGTGTGCCTTTCGCCGAGTCCCCCGTGTGCAGTCGTGAAGATCTATCACGGCCGCACCGGTGATCGACGGAGGTTTTTGTGGCGCACACCACAGGAAGAAGCGGACAAAACGCGGTCGGCGTCGGCATAACCGGCCGCCGCGGTGACGTGATCGTTATCCGGATTTGAGGGTCTGCTGAGCGAACAGGGAACGCCCGCCCGTCACGGCATCAGCGTGGAGACGAGCGTCTCCTGGAGCCCGCCCAGCCACAGGTACGCCATCACCATCGGCTTGCGCGGGTCCTCGTCCGGCAGCCGGTAGAGGTCGTCGGTGTCGTCCTCGTCGGTGATCTCCAGGCGCGAACCGATCGCCAGGCGCAGGTCGTTCAGGGCGCCGAGCCACTGCCGGGAGTCCTCGGCGGAGAGCTTGAGGATCGCGCCGCCGTCGCCGGCCGGGGTCAGTCCGTCCAGGGTGCGCACCACCACGAGGGCGCTCTCGCGCTTGCCGGCCCGCAGGTCGTTCTCGGTGTAGCGGCGGAACTCGGACGAGTACGCGCGGTTCTCCTCGGCCTGGCCCGGTGAGTCCGGGACCTGCTCGGGGTCGCTGTAGGCGTCCGGGAACAGCCGCCGCAGCACCGGGTCCTTCGGGGGCTCGCTGGGGCCCTCGGCGAAGAGTTCGGCCAGCGGGTCGTCGGAGGCGTCCTCGCCGGGGCCTGGGCCGATGAGCTCCAGCAGCTGGACGGCCAGCGACCGGATGATGGAGATCTCGACGTCGTCGAGCGCGACGGCCGCGCCGCCGCCGGGGAGCGGTTCGAAGTGTCCGGGCATGAAGGGCGTCGCTACTTCCGCTGCTGGGTCGCTACTTCCGGTCCTGCTGGAGGGTGGCCCACAGGCCGTAGCCGTGCATGGCCTGCACGTCGCGTTCCATCTCCTCGCGGCTGCCGCTGGAGACGACCGCCCGGCCCTTGTGGTGCACGTCGAGCATGAGCTTGGTGGCCTTGTGCTTGCTGTAGCCGAAGTACGCCTGGAAGACGTACGTCACGTAGCTCATGAGGTTGACCGGGTCGTTGTGGACGATCGTGACCCAGGGGACGTCCGGCTCGGGTACGGCGAAGGTCTCCTCCGCCGACTCGGTGCGTTCGATCTCCAGGGGTGCGGGTGACGTCACAGGGGCCATGCTGCCACGCATCCCACAAATCGTCACACCGACGAGAAGGGAGTACGATGCGTTGCCATGAACACAGCGGACCTTGGGCTGCCGGTGGACGTTCCCTCTACGGCGCTCTTCACGGACCAGTACGAGCTGACGATGCTGCAGGCGGCCCTGAAAGCGGGCACGGCCGAGCGGCGGAGCGTGTTCGAGGTCTTCACCCGGCGGCTGCCCGAAGGGCGGCGCTACGGCGCCCTGGCGGGCACCGGACGGGTCCTCGACGCGGTCGAGAACTTCCGCTTCGACGCGGACGTTCTCGGTTTCCTGCGGGAGCGGTCCATCGTCGACGAGGCCACCCTCCAGTGGCTCGCGAACTACCGCTTCTCCGGTGACATCTGGGGCTACCCGGAGGGCGAGGTGTACTTCCCGGGCTCGCCGATCATGCGGGTCGAGGGCTCCTTCGCCGAGTGCGTGCTCCTGGAGACCGTGATCCTGTCGATCCTCAACCACGACTCGGCGATCGCCGCGGCGGCCTCGCGGATGTCCTCGGCCGCCGGCGGGCGCCCGCTGGTCGAGATGGGTGCCCGCCGCACCCACGAGCTGGCGGCCGTCGCCGCCTCCCGCGCCGCCTACGTCGGCGGCTTCGCCTCCACCTCCGACCTCGCGGCCGGCTTCCGCTACAACATCCCGACCGTGGGCACCTCCGCCCACGCCTTCACGCTGCTGCACGACAACGAGCGGGACGCCTTCCAGGCCCAGGTCGACTCGCTGGGCCGGGACACCACGCTGCTCGTGGACACCTACGACGTGGCCGCCGCGGTCCGTACGGCCGTCGAGGTCGCCGGACCCGAGCTGGGCGCCGTCCGTATCGACTCCGGCGACCTGCTGCTGGTCGCCCACCGGGTGCGGCAGCAGCTGGACGAGCTGGGCGCGACGAACACGCGGATCATCGTCACCTCGGACCTGGACGAGTACGCCATCGCCTCGCTGGCGGCGGCTCCGGTGGACGCGTACGGCGTCGGTACGCAGCTGGTGACCGGGTCGGGGCATCCGACCTGCTCGATGGTCTACAAGCTGGTCGCCCGCGCCGAGTCCGCCGACCTCAAGGCACCGCTGGTCGCGGTGGCGAAGAAGGCGGCCGGCGGCAAGACGTCCGTCGGCGGGCGCAAGTGGGCCGCGCGGCGGCTCGACGAGGACGGGGTCGCGGAGGCCGAGGTCGTCGGCACCGGGGCCGTGCCGGCCGAGCTGGTGGACCGGCAGCTGCTCGTCGAACTGGTCAAGGGCGGTGACGTGGTGGCCCGCGAGCCGCTGGACGTCGTACGCGACCGGCACGCGAGCGCGCGGGCCGGGCTGCCGCTGTCGGCGACCCAGCTGTCGCGCGGGGAACCGGTCATTCCCACGGAGTATGTACAGGGGCGCTCGGGTAGTTAGGGGCTGCCAGGTCCCAATGCGAGGCGCGCCCTCCCGCTGGGGCGCCGAAGTCTCTAGGCTCGAACTTCACTCACAGTCGAAGGACACCCACCATGCGCCGCGCCTTGATCGTCGTCGACGTACAGAACGACTTCTGCGAGGGAGGCAGCCTCGCGGTGGCCGGGGGCGCCGATGTGGCCGCCGCGGTCACCGAGCTGATCGGGCAGGCGGCCGGCTCCGGCTACCAGCACGTGGTGGCCACCCGCGACCACCACATCGCACCCGGCGGCCACTTCGCCGACAACCCCGACTACGCCCACTCCTGGCCCGCGCACTGCGTCGCGGGCACCGAAGGGGTGGGCTTCCATCCGAACTTCGCGCCGGCCGTCGCCTCCGGCGCGATCGACGCCGTCTTCGACAAGGGCGCCTACGCGGCCGCGTACAGCGGCTTCGAGGGCGCCGACGAGAACGGCGTCAAGCTGGCCGACTGGCTGCGGGCCCGGCAGGTGAGCGAGGTCGACGTGGTGGGCATCGCCACCGACCACTGCGTGCGGGCCACCGCCCTGGACGCGGTCCGCGAGGGCTTCCGCACCCGGGTCCTGCTGGAGCTGACCGCGGGCGTCGCCGAGGAGAGCACCGACCGCGCACTGGAGGAGATGCGCGAGGCCGGCGCGGAACTGTCGGGCAAGCCGGTCGTCGCCTAGCACTCGAAGCGGAGGGCTCCAGGCGCCGACAGGCTCAAAAGCTGCAGGTCAGGCCGGTGTGGCCGGTCTTCGGAGCAGGGCTCTGATCGGGTGCCACAGTTCCTGGACCAGGTCCGGGCCGACCGGGACACCGTTGTCAGGGGCCGTGCGCCATATGAGGCCGTCGGGGTGGTGGAGGACCGCGGTGATCTCGTCGGGGGTCGGCGGCGAGCCGTTGCCGCGCAGGTAGACCGCCCGCATGCCCAGGTTGCGCAGCCGGGTCAGGGCGCGTGCCCGGTTCCGGGCGTGCACCAGCACCCGGACCCCCGTGCCGTCGGTGGTGGGGCTGGGCAGGTTCAGCGCCACCACGACGCTGCCGGTGGGCAGCTTGCAGAAACCTCCTGCGGCCATGCGGTCATACCCCCGTACGGGTCGGTGTCGATGTCTGTGTCAATAAGCAGGGCACAGCACGCACCTAAACACGATCGGCGGCGACCCGCCAGGGGGTCACCGCCGATACGTGTCTGACCTGCGTAAACGCCGATTACTTGGTCGAGGGGCCGACCTTCACCTTGATCGTCGAGCCGCTGAAGGGCTCGTCGATGATCCTTATCGAAGTGTTGGTGTCAGTGACCTTGACGCCGGCCAGCGGGTTCGACGCGTCGTAGTACGTCGAGCGTCCGTCGTCGAAGAGCGGCACACCGAACTGCGACTTGATCTTGGTCGCCACGTCCGCCTTGTGCAGCGTGACCGAGTCGGTCGGGTACCAGCTGAACGGCGAGTCGTAGGCCTGGACGCGGTTGCGCATCAGCGTGCCGTCGGACCACTTCAGCGGCTTGGGGTGCGAGTCGATCGGGAGGATCAGGCCCTCACCCGGGTGGACGCTGGTGTTGTCGTCCGCCTGCGAGGTGTCCCACTTCCAGATCAACAGGCCGTTCTGGTACGCGTAGTGCTCCACCCACGACGGGCGCAGCGCCGAACCGAAGTTGTACGGACCGACCTTGAGCACCTTGTCGTACGACACGTACTGCCGGTTCTCGGCGATGTAGTACTGCGCGTAGTCGTCGGTGATCGAGGCGCCGATCCGCGTGAAGCCGTTGGACGTCCAACTGGCGTCCGCCGTCTCGGCGTTGTCGGAGAAGACGGTCGCGCCGTCCGCGGTCACCTTGATCTCGTCGGCCGCGAAGCCCTTCTGCGCCACCCCGCCGTCGGTCGCGTAGCGGAACCGCAGGGTGATCTTCTGTCCGGCGTACGTGTCCAGCGGGAAGGTCAGCTTCTGGTACGCGTCCACCGTGCCGGTGAGGGCGGGCTTGCCGCTGCCGTCGCGCGGAACGGCCGTGCCGTCGGCGAGAGTTCCGTCGATCGGGGTGTAGCTGGCGCCGCCGTCGGTGGAGACCTCGGTGTAGAGGTAGTCGTAGTCCTGCTCGATGTCCCACCAGCCGTCGAGGGTCAGCGCGGCCGAGGCCTTGCCGGTCAGGTCGACCGTGCGGGTGAGGGTGTTACGCAGATCGTCACCGCTGCCGCTCCACCACTGGGTCGCGCCCTCGGCCGGGGCGACCACCTCGGTGGTGACCTCCTTCTGGGGCAACTCGACCACCAGCGCCTGCGGGTTCTTGGTGTTGTACTCCGCGACGCCCAGCTTGTGGGTCGACTTCTTGCCGGCCTTGGCCACGTCGTAGTCCAGCCAGCCCAGTTGGAGCTTGTCCCAGGCGTTCATGTCGCCGGGCAGGTCGCCGATGGAGTCCTTGCCGGTGCCGAGCCAGGAGCCGGAGGACATCAACGTCCAGAAGCCGGTGGAGTTCTCGCCGCCCGCGGTGTCGTACTCATCGGGCAGGCCGAGGTCGTGGCCGTACTCGTGGGCGAAGACACCGAGTCCGCCGTTCTCCGGCTGGATGGTGTAGTCGCCGACCCAGATGCCGGTGTCGCCGATCTGGGTGCCGCCGAGCTTGTTGGTGTCGGGGCCTGTGGAGCCGGCGTCGGTGCCGAACGCGTACCAGCGGTGCGCCCAGATCGCGTCCTCGCCCTGCGCGCCGCCGCCGGCGGACTCGTCCTCACCGGCGTGCACGATCTGGAAGTGGTCGATGTAGCCGTCGGCCTCGTTGAAGTTGCCGTCGCCGTCGTAGTCGTAGCGGTCCCACTGGTCGAACTCGGCCAGCTCCGCCTTGATCTCGGCGGCCGTGTCACCGGCTGCCTCACGCTCGGCGACCCAGGCGTTCACGCCGTCCTGGACCGCGTACCAGGCGCCGGTGGACGCGCTGTTGGAGCCGTAACGGGCCTCGTTGTAGGGGACCTTGACCCAGTCGGTGACCTCGCCCTCGACCGAGTAGCGGCCCGAGGACTGCTTCTCGTAGTACTTCTTCAGCGACTCGGTGTTCTTGCCGGTGCCGAAGTAGAGGTCCTGGAAGTGCGCCTGGTTGTAGTCCGCCTGCCAGGCCGTGCTGTTGTCCTGCTTGCGGTCCGGCTGGGCTATCTCGTTGTGCAGCGGACCGACCGTGCCGCCGTAGCGGCTGTCGATCTGGTCGCCGAACTCGACCAGGATGGTGAAGATCTTGTCCGTCTTCTCACGGCCGAGTTCGACGTACTTGTCCTGGCCCTTGAGCTTGACGACCTTCGAGCCGTTCCGGTCCTTCACCGAGGCGGCTCCGGATATGACCTGGTCCAACGCCTCTTTGTGCTGGGCCTCCTGAGTCTTCGTCAGGGGGCCGTCGAGGTCGTGTTCCTTGGCCTTCACCGGCTGCGGATCGTGCCGGTCCACTGCGGTGGTCGCGGCCGAGTCGGCCTGCGCCACGGCGAACGTCGAGAACGTGGCGGTGGCCGCCGCGAGCGCGACACCGACCGCGGCCGCTCTGAACGTCCAGTGTCTATAGGTCACTTGAGTTCCTTGTGATGAAGGGGTGTATTCAAGTGACGCAATTTGACTAGAGACTGGTAAGAAAAGACAGGCCTTGACTTGAACATAACAAGTGCTCTATGCACGGTGGGCGCGCGCATTACGAACGTGTGAACGGGCGAGTGGTTGCGCGCTCAACAGGCGCGCGGGCCGGTCCACAGGGTGGACGGCATGACTCCGTGCGCCCCCTGTGCACCGGCACTGTTGGTTAGGTCACGCTTACTGTTCGTTCCAGTCGGGCATGCACGCGATTAGAGTCGGTTGGCGGCTCGCCCGGAATACGGCGGAAAGCCAGGCCGACACCCCCGTGGACCCCCACTTCCGAGGACACGATTGCCATGCCTCGTCCGACTGCCGCACAGCTCGCCTACGGTTCGTTCACCGTGATCTTCTCGACGCTCGCCATGCTGCTGCTGTCACAGACGAGTTCGGGCGTGGGGATCGCGGTCATCGCCTTCGCGGCGCTCGCGCTCGGGCTCCTGGTCTCCATGACCGTACCGCTGCCCCGGTCGCGGATCGTCGCGCAGTCGCAGCCGGCTCCGGCCGTCTCGGCCGCGCCCGCCGCACCGACCGCGCCTCTCGCGCAGCAGACCGAAGAGCCCGTGCCGGCCGCGGCCACGCGCTCCTCCAACGCTGCCTGAGCTCCGACGTACGCGTACGACAGGCGGCGCCGGCCGAGTCGATGTCGCTGGTGCGTACGCGCGCGCAGGCGCTCGCCGGTCACCCTGTGACCCATCTCGCGCTCACCCACCCGCATTTC